>CAZMRP010000433.1:0-5080 GCA_964568275.1 uncultured Myxococcales bacterium | reverse complement strand
TCCGACTCGCCCTACCCGGCCCCGTCGCCCGCGGACCGCCCGGCGGCCGGCGTGACGCCGCCGCGGCTCGCCGACGGCTGGGTCGCGGCGGACGCGCCCCGACTCTATCTGCCCGACGACCTGCACCTGCTGGTCAACGGCGGCGACGGGGTGTTCTTCCAGTACGGCTTCGCCTGGGCGGTGCGGCGCAGCTATCGCGCCGAGCGCGAGGTCGCCCGGACGGTTCGCGTGGAGGTCTACGCCTTCTCGACCCCGGAGGGCGCCCGCGGGCGGTACGACCACGACGGGCTCGCGGCGGGACCGCCCTGGTCCGCGGAGCCGCCGCCGCCCGAGCTGGCGGGCAAGGTCGACGCCGCGCGAGTCGAGCTGGACCAGGCCCGGCTGCTGCGCGGACGCTTCCATGCCGTGCTGCAGTACGAGGACCCGGCCGAGGCCAACCTGGCGAACCTGGTGGAGGCCGCCGCGCCGGTGCTGCTCGAGTTCACGGGCGCCTTGAGCGAGGTCCTGGGGCGGGAGCCGGAGCAGGAACGATGAGCGACGAGTCGCGACGGTCGGGAGCGCCGGACGGCAACGACGAGCCTTCGCCGCCTGCGGTGCGGACGACGGATCGCCGGGCCTTCCTGCGCCAGGTGGGCGGGCTGGGGCTGGGCCTGGCCGGGGTCGGGACCGCGGGCCTGCTGTTCCACCAGGCGCACGCCGACGAGGTCGAGCCGGAAGTGCGGGCGGAGCCGCGCGTGTTCGACACCCGCGTGACGGCCGCGGCCGGCGCTCCGGTGCTGGTCACGGTCCACGGCGGCGAGCGCGAGGCGGCGGTGCGGCGCGCGGTGGAGGAGCTGGGCGGAATCGGCCGGTTCGTCAAGTCCGGCGAGACGGTGCTGGTGAAGCCCAACGTTGGGTGGGACCGGCTGCCGATCCACGGCGCGAACACCGATCCCGAGGTGGTGGCCGCGGTGGTCCGGCTGTGCAAGGAGGCCGGCGCGGCCAAGGTGGTGGTGACCGACGTGTCGTGCAACGAGGCGCGGCGCAGCTTCGAGCGCTCCGGGATCTGGAAGGCGGCGGAGGACGCCGGCGCCGAGGTGCTGCTGCCGACGGACGGGCTGTTCGAGGCGGTCGACCTCGGCGGCGGACTTGGCCGATGGAAGGTCCTCAAGCCGGTGTTCGAGGCCGACCGGATCATCAACGTGCCGGTTGTGAAGCACCACGGCAGCGCGCGGCTCACGGCGGGGATGAAGAACTGGTACGGCGTGCTGGTGGACGACGGTCGCGGGCAGCTCCATCGCCGGATGGACGAGGGGATCGCGGAGCTGGCGGCGGCGTTCCGTCCGGCGCTGACGATCCTGGATGCCCGGTTGGTGATGCTGCGCCACGGTCCGCAGGGCGGCGGGCTCGGCGACGTCGAACAGCGCGACCTGCTGGCCGCCACCGACGACCCCGTCGCCGGCGACGCCTGGGCCGCCACGCTCCTCGGCAGGACCGTCGCCGACATCCCGTACCTCGGCCTGGCCCAGGCGGCCGGGCTGGGCAGCCCCGACGTGCCCGCCGCCGCCCGCCGGGAGCTCGAATTGTGAAAGCGGTCTGGGCGCGCCGCGCGGTCCAGGGCCTCTCGCTGGCCGCCTTTCTGTGGCTGGTGCTGGCCGCCGACCTCTCGCCCGCCCGCCCGGGCGACGCCTCCGGCCTCCCGCTGCCGGTGCGCCTGTTCTTCGAGCTCGACCCGTTCCTCGGCCTGGCCACCCTGCTCGGCAGCGGCGTGCTCTACAAGGGGATGCTGCTCGGCCTCGCGACCCTCGCCCTGACCCTGCTGCTCGGCCGCGCCTTCTGCGGCTGGGTCTGCCCGCTCGGCGCCCTGCAACAGGCGTTCGCCCTGCTGCGACGCAGGCTCCCCGCCGGCCTGCGCCGCGAGCGCAACCGCTGGCATCCGGCGCAGCGGGCCAAGTACGGCGTGTTGCTCGTGGCGCTCGGCGCCGCGCTGGTCGGCGGCGCCTTCGTCACCCTGCTCGACCCCATCGCCCTGCTGTTCCGCGGCCTGGCGCTGTCGCTGCTCCCGGCCGTCGGACACGCGGCGCGCGACGCGATGGACGCGCTCTACGCGGCGGGCACGCCGTGGTCCGGCGGCGGGGAGGCGCTCCGCTGGATGATCGCCGAGGGATGGCTGCCCTACCGCGACGCGGTCTACCAGTCCGCACTGCTCGTGGGCGGCCTGCTGCTCGCGGTCCTCGGACTGACCCTCTGGCGCCCGCGCTTCTTCTGCCGCTTCGTCTGCCCGCTCGGCGCCCTGCTCGGTCTCTCCTCGCGCTTCTCCCCGCTGGTGCTGCGCAAGGACTCGACGAAGTGCACCGGCTGCCGCAAGTGCCTCGACCACTGCCAGGGGGCCGACGGCCCCGAGGACGGCGTGCCGTGGCGCAAGGCCGAGTGCCACCTGTGCCTGAACTGCACCGCGAGCTGCCCCGAGGGGGCGCTGGCGTTCCGCGTGGAATGGGCGGGACTGCGGCGGCCGCCCATCGACTCGATCGCCCTCGCGCCGGTGCGTGGCGCCGGCCTGACCCGCAGGACGGTGCTGCTCACCTTCGCCTCCGGGATGGCCGCCGTGCCGCTGCTGCGGAGCTCGCCGCTGTTCCGCGCGGCGCCCGACCCGCTGCGCGTCCGGCCCCCGGGCGCGCTGCCCGAGGACCGCTTCCTGGCGCGCTGCGTGCGGTGCGGCGAGTGCATGAAGGTCTGCCCGACGAACGCGCTGCACCCGGCGGTGACCGAGGCGGGTCCGGAAGGGCTGTGGACGCCGGTGCTCGTGGCCCGCATCGGCGCCTGCCAGCCCGGCTGCACGCTGTGCGGCCAGGTCTGCCCGACCGGGGCGATCCGGCAGTTCACCGACGCCCGCAAGCTGGGCGCCGACGGGCACCCGCCGCTGAAGATCGGGACGGCGCAGGTCGACCGCGGGAGCTGTCTGCCGTGGATCTCGAGCGAGGCCTGCTCGGTCTGCGAGGAGTTCTGCCCGACCTCCCCGAAAGCGATCCGCCTCGTCCCGGGCGACGCCCCCCGCGCTCCCCTCCGCCCGGCGATCGACCTCGCGCGCTGCAACGGCTGCGGCGCCTGCGAACGGCAGTGCCCGTTGGGACCGCGGCCGGCGATCACGATCAGCGCGGTCGGGGAGACCCGGGCCACCGAGCGGTAGCGCTCGAACCGCGCCTGCATGCCTCGTCGGTCTGAGGCGTCAGCCGCGCTAGCCCTTGATCACGGCCAGCGGCTCCAGCCGGGCGACCCTGTCGCACAGGCCGGCGCCCGCCACGACGCCGACCACCTCGTCGACGTCCTTGTAGGCTTCGGGCAGCTCCTCGACGACGGTGCCCCGCGAGGCCGCGCGCAGCAGGATGCCGCGCTGCCCCAGCTCCTCCGGGATGTTGCGGCCGTGGGCCCGGCGCTTGGCCTGCTCGCGCGACAGCAGGCGTCCCGCGCCGTGGCACGACGAGCCGAACGTCTCTTCCATCGCCCGCGGGAGGCCCACGAGCACCCAGCTCGCCCGTCCCATGTCGCCGGGGACCAGCACCGGCTGACCGACGCGCCGGTAGCGCGCGGGAACCTCCGGGTGCCCGGCCGGGAAGGCGCGCGTGGCTCCCTTGCGGTGCACGCACAGCCGCCGCGAGGCGCCGCGCAGGCGGTGCTCCTCCCACTTGGCGATGTTGTGCGCGACGTCGTAGACGGTGCGCGGCCGGCCCGCCGTGCCGTGACCCCCGAACAGCCGCTCGAACACCACCCGCACCCGGTGGGCGATCGCCTGCCGGTTGGCGAAGGCGAAGTTCGCCGCGGCGGCCATCGCCGCCAGGTACCGGTCGGCCTCGGGGGTACCGAGCGGCGCGCAGCAGAGCTGCCGGTCCGGCAAGCGGATGCGGTACTTCGCGGAAACCCGGCCCATCTCGCGCACGGCGTCGTCGCACACCTGGTGGCCCAGGCCCCGCGAGCCGGTGTGGATCGCGACCACGATGCGGCCCGGCGCCAGCCCGAACGCCGCGGCCGCCTCCGCGTGGTGGACCTCCGCGATGCGGCCGACCTCGATGAAGTGATTGCCCGAGCCGAGCGAGCCGAGCTGCGGCAGGCCGCGGGCGCGGGCGCGGTCCGAGACCGCCGCCGGGTCCGCGCCGGGAATCCGGCCGCCGCTCTCGAGTGTCTGCAGGTCGTCGGCGTCGCCGAACCCCTGCTCGACCACCCAGCGCGCGCCGTCGGCGAGAACCCGGTCGAGCCGTGCGGGGTCGAGCGGCAGGTCGGCGAGGCCCTCCGAGCCGACGCCGCTGGGGACGGCGCGGAACAGCTGCTCGAGCAGCTTGCCCAGCCTGGGGCGAACGTCCTCCTCGACCAGCTCCGTGGCCAGCAGCCGGACGCCGCAGTTGATGTCGTAGCCGACGCCGCCGGGCGAGACCACGCCGCCGTCGGCGGGGTCGAAGGCGGCGACGCCGCCGATCGGGAAGCCGTAGCCGAAGTGGATGTCGGGCATCGCCAGCGCGCGGCCGACGAGGCCCGGCAGGTGCGCGACGTTGGTCACCTGTTCCACGGCGCTGCCCCCGGGACCGTCGGTCTCGGCGAGCAGTCCGGACGAGGCGTAGACCAGTCCCTCGGCGCGCATCTCGCCCCGCCGCGGCAGCAGCCAGCGGTAGTCGTCCAGGCGTTCGAGGCTGGGGCGGGACTTGCCCATCGCCCACAGAGTACAGGAGCCGAGGCGTCCGGTGTAGGGCCTCGCCGCTACAGATCGATGACCAGGTGCGCGCGCCAGGGTGCGGACGAACCGCCGTTGCGGGCGACGCGCAGGGCGTGACGGGTGATCGCCTTCGGCACCCGCTCGACCGGGACGTCCGTGCCCCGGACCCGCAGGCCGAAGGCAACGAGCTGCAACGCCGCGCCGGCGAACTCCGCGGTGACGCGCGCCGGGAGCCAGCCGTCGGCGTCGAGCCAGACCAGCAGCTCGGTCAACGCCTCGGCCAGCGCCTCGCCCAGCGCCGCGCGCGACGACCGAGCGAGCGGCGCGGGGAGCGGAATCGTCGCCTCCCGGCGCTCGACCTCGCGCAGCCGCTCGCGCGGCGCGATCACGGCGACGAGG
>CAZMRP010000432.1:0-5082 GCA_964568275.1 uncultured Myxococcales bacterium | reverse complement strand
GGCGGTCGCCGCCGGCTGCAGGGACGACGCCTCCGCCGCCGACGACGGCGGTGCCGACGTCCGCCCGGACGTTCCCGCGGACGTCGACGCCGTCCTGCCTCCCACGGCCGACCCCCGGCCGCGCCTGTTCGTGCCCCCGGTCGTCCCGGACGAGCCGGGCGGCCGCATCGCCGACCACAAGCAGCGGATGGTGGTCTTCTGGTTCGGTCGGGTCGACCGGCGGAACAACCACGCGCAGTGCCGTGCCGGCTTCTCCGACGAGTACCTCCTGCTGCAGTGCGCCGTGTTCGACCGGCAGATCTACGACGAGGCGCCGACCCCCGCCGCAATCCCGGAGTGGGACGCCTGGGCCTGGTCGTTCGACCTTGACGGCGACCCCGCCAAGTCGGAACTCGACGAGCGTTCGTTCCGGATTGTCGCCCAGGCGGGCCGGCACGGCACCGCGCAGACCGCGCTCCTGCGGGGCGACGGCGGGTCCTGGACCGAGTCGGGACTGCCGCTCGGCGACGACATCGTGGCGACGCCCGACCGGATCTGCATCGCCAGAGGCTACCGCGGCGAGGGGCGGGACGAGAGCCGCGGCTGGCACGTCGACGCCTTCGTCCCCTGGAGCGTCGTCGGCCTCGCCGGTCCGCCCACCGGGACGGCCGCAATCTGGAACGTCGCGCTCACCGTGTTCGACCGCGACGACCTCGCCGGCTCGCTGCGCGGGGAGCCGCAGCACTGGCCCGGCGCCGGCTACGACCCGGTCGCGCCCTCGACCTGGGCCGCATGGGAGTTCCTCGGCGCTCCGTTCCTGGGCCGCGTCGAGAGCGGGGCGGTGGCCGGCACGGGACGTCCCGCCTACGCGGTGGCGCACGCAGCCCGACCGTTCGTCCGCGGCACCGAAACGACCGTCGCGATCCGGCAGGGCCTGGAGGGGGACGCGGTGGAGAACGCCGCCGTCGGCGCCTCCGACCGCCTGTGTTCGGGCGACGACGACTACAACTTCGGCGACGGCGCGGAGAGCTTCGGCGGCAACACCGGGCGCGAGTACTTCCACGTGCAGAACCAGGAGGACTACGCCGACTGGCCGTGCTTCGCGCGCCTCTACGTCAAGTTCCCGCTGGCCCGGGTTCCCGCGGGCAAGGCGCTGGTTTCGGCCACCCTGCGGTTGCACCATGCGATGCCCACGAGCGGCGGCGACCAGGGTAACTGGTCGCTCGTGCAGGCCTTCGCCGTCGCCCCCTTCCTGCGCGACGGCGTCACCCCCTGGACGGCCGCCAACCTCAGCTGGAACGACGGGCCGCTGGCCGTCGAGAACTGCGCGGGCTTCTGGGGCGACCGGACCGGCATGATGGAGAACGGCTGGGACGCGCTCCCCGCGTGGCACTGGGACGTGGGCCGCGCCGTGGCGCGGGCGCTGGACGACGGCGCAAGCCACGCCGCCTTCGTCCTCTACTCGGCCGACAGCGAGTACCACACCGGCAAGCAGTTCGTGCGGTCCGAGGACTTCGCCGACTGGGGCGATCCGGCGCAGCGGCCCACGCTGGAGCTGGTGCTTGCCGATCCGACTCCGTGATCCGCTCCGCCGGCCTGCCGCCGCCGCCTCAGTAGTGCCCGACCCGCACCTTGCCGCGGAACTTGCGGTAGACCCAGATCGTGTAGCCGACGACGACCGGCATGCCGAGGCATGCGATCGCGAGCATCGCCTGCAGCGTGAGCTCGGACGACGACGAGTTGTAGGCCGTCAGGCTGAGCCGCGGGTCGTTCGCGGCGCGCACGAAGTGCGGGAACACCGACGCGCCGAAGGTCGCCATCAGCGACACGATCGTCAGCGACGAGAACAGGAAGCCGCGGCCCGGATGGTCCGCCAGCACCGCCCAGCCGGTGAGCACGAACAGCACGACGGCGGCCCCCGGGAGGGCCCACAGCAGCGGGAACGCCGCGAAGTTCTCCCGCAGGTGCGGCAGGCCCGCCAGCACCCAGACCGTCGCCGCCACGAACAGCAGCGCCGCCACGCCCCAGGCCAGGAACGCCCAGCCCCGCGCCTGGTCGGTCAACTCGCCCTCGGTCTTCATCCAGACCCACACGGCGCCCTGCTGCGCGAACAGCGCGAACCCCAGGCCGCCCACCACCAGCGCGAACGGATGGAGCAACTCGAGGAACCCGCCGGCGTAGTCGCCGCGCACGTCGAGCGGCAGGCCGCGCAGCAGGTTGCCGGCGACCACGCCGAGCAGCAGCGCGGGCACCATGCTGCCGAGGGCGAAGGCGAGGTCCCAGCCCTTGCGCCAGGCCGGCGCGTCCTCCTTGCCCCGAAACTCGAACGACACCGCGCGGGCGATCAGCGCGAACAACGCCAGCATCAACGGCAGGTACAGGCCGCTGAACACCGCGGCGTACACCGGGGGGAAGGCCGCGAACAGCGCCCCGCCCCCGGTCAGCAGCCACACCTCGTTGCCGTCCCACACCGGCCCGACCGACGCCAGCAACGTCCGCCGCTCCTCGTCCCGCCGCGCGAACAGGTGCCAGATGCCGACCCCCAGGTCGAACCCGTCGAGCACCACGTAGACCGTCAGCAGCAGGCCGACCAGCAGGAACCAGACGATCTGCAACTCGATCATCGGTCGCCCGCCTTTCCGTCGTCGCCCGCCGGCGCCGCCGGCTCGCCGGCGGCCGGGGCCGAGACCTCCGCCGCGGCTCTCGGGACCGCCGCCGACACCGCGCCCGGACCGTCACCGCTCGACGCCGCCGCCTCCGGTCCCTTGCGGATGTGCTTGCGCAGCAGGTAGAACCAGGCCACGAACAACAGCGCGTAGATCAGCCCGAACAGGATCAGCGACGCCAGGATCTGCCAGGCCGGGACGTTGATCGAGATCGCGTCCCGCGTCTTGAGCACCCCGTAGATCGCCCACGGCTGCCGCCCCAGCTCCGTCACCATCCAGCCCAGCTCGTTGGCCAGGAACGGCAGCGGGATCGTCCAGACCGCCAGCCGCAGCCACCAGCGCTGCTCGAACAGCCGGCGCCGCCAGAGCAGGAACACGCCGCTCGCCGTCAGCAGGAAGAACCAGCCCCACAGGGCGATCATGAAACGGAACGAGAAGAACACCTCGCCCAGCGGCGGCCGCTCCTCCGGCGGCACCTCGCGCAGGCCCTGGACCTCGGCCTCCGTGTCGGCGAAGGCCAGCCACGACAGCAACCCCGGCACTTCGACCGCCGCGTCGAGCCGCTCCTCCCGGGCGTTCGGGATGCCGAACACCACGAACGGCGCGCGCCGCTGCGTGTCGAACAACCCCTCGGTCGCGGCCAGCTTGATCGGCTGCGTCTGGGCCACCTGCATCCCGTGCCAGTGGCCGGTGCCGAACTGCACGACGGTGGCCGAGAAGGCCAGCACCAGGGCGATGCGCAGCGAGGCCCTCGCCTCCTCGACCGACTTCCCCCGCCGCAGCAGCAGCGCGCTGACGCCCACCACGAACAGCGAGCCGGTGGTCAACGACGCCACGATCGTGTGGGCGTAGCGCGGCCACGTCGACGGGTTGAACACGGCGGCCCAGAAGTCGGTCAGCTCGGCCCGCCCGCCCACCAGCTCGAAGCCGGCCGGCGTCTGCATCCACGAGTTGGCGACGATGATCCAGAAGGCGGACAACGTGGAACCCACGGCGACCAGCAGCGACGCGACGAACAGCGTCGTGCGCGAGAACCGCCCGAAGCCGAACAGCAGCACCCCCAGGAAGGTCGACTCGAGGAAGAACGCGAAGATCGCCTCCGCCGCCAGCGGCGCGCCGAAGATGTCGCCGACGAACCGCGAGTACTCCGCCCAGTTCGTGCCGAACTGGAACTCCATCGTGATCCCGGTCGCCACCCCGGTCGCGAAGGTGATCGCGAACAGCTTGATCCAGAAACGCGAGATCCGGAGCCACAGCTCATCGCCGGTGCGCTTCCACTTCCACATCGTCCCGGCGATCACCCAGGCCATGCCGATCGTCAGCGGCGGGAACAGGAAGTGGAACCCGACCGTGAACGCGAACTGCAAGCGGGCCAGAATCACCGCGTCCATCGACCGCTCCTACCGCGTGACCAGCGTCACCGTGCCGTCGGGCGCGATTCGCACGGCGAACGCGAACGGGTCGCGGTTCTCCTCGTTCGTGAAGTAGACGTTGACCCCGTCGAACTCCGCCTCGTACCCCGCCGAACCGTCGACCTCCGCCCGCAGGCACAGCTCGCTCCCGACGTGCCAGAAGGTCTGCAATACCCCGGCCCGGATCAGGAATTCCACCAGGTCCCGCGGCGCGAGCGCCCCCGCCTCCCGCGACAGGAACCGCCCCACCGGCAGCTCCCGGCCCGCCTCCAGACACGCCCGCGGCACGTCGATCGCCTGCAGGTCGGTGAAGTGCGCCGCGTCCACCACCACCGCGTTCCGCGCGCGGTCGAACCAGGCCAACGCGCGGCCGGCAATCCGGAACCCGCCGCCCGCCTCCATCGGCTCCTGCCCCTCCCCGCCGAGCTCCACCGCCGCGAACGACGACTGGAAGTCGTTCATCGACGCCCGCAGCCGGCCGCGGACCTCGTCGAGGTACGACTCGCCGGAGTCGAGCTTCCACTCGACCAGGCACTTCGGCGCCGCCGGCGGAGGGCAGGCCGCGTGCACGGCCACGTCCTTCGACTCCGCCGACCTGCCGGCCAGCAGCGCGACAGGCGGCCGGAACACGAAGCCGCCCGCACCGTCGGACTCGACGACCATCGATCGTCCCGAAAACGGGTCGGCCCGCAGCCCGACCAGCGGCTCCACCTCGAACGCCTCCGCACCCGGACACGCGCCGGTCTCGGCCGCGCGCCCCAGCCACGCCGCCTGCAGCCGCAGCGCCGCCAGCAGGAACCGCCGGCGCCCCTGCGCCGTCAGCCACTTGCCGGGATCCGACCCGATCGACAGCAGCACGCCGAGCACGTGCTCCCGGAACTCGGCGGTCGGGTCGCTGGCGACGGCCTGGCCGAGCAGGTCCCGCAGGAACGTCTCGGGGCTCCGGGCCGCCCGCGCCGTCCAGTCGGCGTGCAGCCGTTCGGTGGCGAGGGGCTGTCGGGAACGGGGCCGAAGGTCGGGGGGCC
>CAZMRP010000431.1:0-5094 GCA_964568275.1 uncultured Myxococcales bacterium | reverse complement strand
GATCGACGTCCGCGAGCTGCTGGCCGGGACGCCGGCCCGGCGCGTGATCGAGGAGCTGGCGTTGGCCACCGGCATGGCCTCCGCCCGCTGGGCGCTCGAGCGCGGCACGCCGCTGGTCTACCGCGTCCAGGACGCGCCGCGCGGCGACCGCGGGCCGCTGCGGGCCACCTACACGCTGACCCCCGACCGGCACCACGCGATGGGCGGCGCCCTGTACGCCCACGTCACCTCCCCGCTGCGCCGCTACGTCGACCTGCTCAACCAGCGCCAGCTCGCCGCCCGCCTGTCCGGCGGAACGCTCGAGGCCGCCCCGCAAGTCGACCTCCAGCGCGTCACGCTGGCCCTGCGCGACCTGCTCGACCGCTCCCGGGACCTCGAGCGCGAGGCGCACCGGTACTGGGCCCTGCGGTGGCTCGCCGGACACGCCGACGAGACGCTCGAGGCCGAGCTGCGGCTGGAGCCCCAGCTGCTGGGCGGCGCCCGCACGCCGCGCGCGATGGTCCAGCCGGTCGCCGTGCTGTTGCCGGTCGAGCCGGCCGACGAGGTGCTCGACCGCGCCCACTCGGCGATGGGCCGCCGCGACGCCGACGGCCGGGCGCCGACCGTCCTGTCGCTGAAGGTCCACGTGGAGGTCCGGGACGTCGAGGCGCTGGTCGCCCGGGCCACGCTCGCCGACGAATGATCCGCCGGGATTGAACGTCCGGCGCGGACCGGCCCACTAAGCGCGCGGCCGAACAGACAGGACCCTCCCGGCGGCCCGGTCGCCCCGACCGGACCGCCGAGCGGCGCGGGTACGCCCGCGGGTCCGTCGTCGGCCGCGATCCGCACCCGCCTGCGGCCGGGCGCGACGGAAGGAGGAGTTCGATGGAGGGGAGAACGGTCTGGTGTGTCCTGGGAGCGCTGGTCTGCTTGTCGGGTTGCGCCGAACAGGTCTTCGACGGCCCCACGGGGCCCTGCGTCGCCGCGGAGTGCCTGGGCGATTGCCGCGGCGCCGGCTACTCGTACGGCGGCTGCGAGGGTTCGGTGTGCGTCTGCCGCGTGCCGAGCGGCGGCGACGCCGGCGCGGACGCGGATGCGGATGCCGACGCGGCCCGCTGGGACGCCGGCGGGGACGCGGATGCGGATGCCGACGCCGACACGACGCCCTGGGACGCCGGAGACGACGATGCGGAGGCGACGACGGACCGGCCGGACGCGACGGGCTGCGTGGCGGAGCTGGGCGGCGTCTGCAACCTGGTCGAGCAGTGCGGCTGCGGCGCCGGGCAGCGGTGCGTGCTGGGGAGCTACGCCGAGGAGTGCGCGCCGGCCGGCACGCTGCCGGAGGGGGCCCCCTGCGGCTTCACGGACGACTGCGCCGCGGGGAAGATGTGCCTGCCCGGGTTCGACGACGAGCCGGTCTGCATGCAGTTCTGCTATCGCGACACGGACTGCCCCGCGGGACGCGGGTGCGTGCTGCCCTTGATGGACGGCGTGGGCTACATGGTCTGTGCGCCGGTGGGGGACGGCTGCGACCCGTTCACCGCGGCGGGCTGCGCGAGCGGCGACGGCTGCCTGGTGATGCCGGGCGGCCCCGGCACGGCCTACTGCCTGCCGGCGGGCCTGGTGCCGCCCGGCGGCGACTGCTCGTACGACGACTGCGCCGTCGGCGCGGGTTGCTATGGGACCGACCCCTACGCGGCGCCCCGGTGCTGGCAGTACTGCGACCTCGGCGGCACGGGGCCCGACTGCTCGGGGGTGCCCGGCGCGACCTGCGAGGACGCGCTGGGGGCGTGGCCGGTCGGGATCTGCTGGTCGGATTCCTAGCCGCTCAGGACGGCCCGGCCTGGGCCGGGTCGTCGAGCCAGACGGCGCCGGGCGCCACGCGCAGGCAGGCCACCTGATGACCCGGCTCGACCTCCCGCAGCTCGGGCACCTCCTTGCGGCAGGCCGGCAGCGCCTCGGGACACCGCGGATGGAACGGGCAGCCCGAGGGCGGGTCGACCGGGCTGGGCACGTCGCCGCCGAGCAGGATCCGCTTGCGGGCCCGCTCGGGGTCGGGCACCGGCACCGCGGCCAGCAGCGCCCGCGTGTACGGGTGCAGCGGCCTGTCGAACAGCAGGCGCTTCGGCGCCGACTCGACGAACCGGCCGAGGTACATCACGACCACGCGGTCCGAGAGGTACTCGATCATCCGCAGGTCGTGCCCGATGAACAGGAAGGCCAGCCCCATCTCGCGCTGCAGGGCCCGCAGCAGGTTGACGATCTGGGTCTGGATCGATACGTCGAGCGCCGCCAGCGGTTCGTCGGCGACGATCAGCCGGGGCGAGAGCGCCAGCGCCCGGGCGATGGCGATCCGCTGCCGCTGCCCGCCGGAGAACTCGTGGGGGTATCGTCGCAGCGCCTCGGCCGGCAGCCCGACCCGCTCCAGCAACTCGCGCACCCGCTCCTCCATCGCCTCCGAGGAGCGCACCAGCCTGTGCACCAGCATCGCCTCGCCGACGATGTCCTGCACGGTGCGGCGGGGGTTGAGCGAGCCGAACGGGTCCTGGAAGATGATCTGCATGTGCCGGCGCAGCGGGCGCAGCCGGCGGGCCGAGAGCTTGGTGATGTCGGTGCCGGCGAAGCGCACCTTGCCGGCGCTGACGTCGACCAGCCGCAGGACGGCGCGGCCCAGCGTGGACTTGCCGCAGCCCGACTCGCCCACCAGCCCCAGCGTCTCGCCCTCCGCGATCGAGAACGACACGCCGTCCACGGCGCGCAGCACGCCGCGACGGCCGAGGCCCCAGCCTTCCTGCAGCCGGAAGTGCACGTGGAGCCGCTCGACCTCCAGCAGCACGGCGCGCTCGGTCATCGGCCGGCCCCCCGCGCGCGGCGGCGGCTCACGCGTACAGCAGGCATCGCACGCTCCGCCCGTCCGGCCGCACCAGCAGCGGCACGGGTTGCTCGCGGCACCGGTCGAAGACCCGCGGACACCGCTCGGCGAACCGGCAGCCGGGCGGCAGGCGGCGCAGATCGGGGACCACGCCCGGGATCGCCTGCAGCGGCGCGTCCCCGGCGCCCGGCCGCGGCAGCGAATCGAGCAATCCGCGGGTGTAGGGGTGCAGCGGCTCCGCGAACAGCGCGCGGACGCCCGCCTGCTCCACGACCTGGCCCGCGTACATCACCACGACCCGCTGCGCCGTCTCGGCCACCACCGCCAGGTCGTGGGTGATCAGCAGGATCGACAGTCGCAGGTCGCGCCGCAGCTTCTCCAGCAGGTCCAGGATCTGGGCCTGGATCGTCACGTCGAGCGCCGTGGTCGGCTCGTCGGCCACGAGGAGTGCCGGCTGGCAGGCGATCGCCATCGCGATCATCACCCGCTGCCGCATCCCGCCCGAGAGCTGGTGCGGGTACTGGTCGAGCCGCTCTTCCGGCGCCGGGATGCCCACCAGCGCGAACAGCTCCGCGGTCCGCCGGCGCGCGGCGCCGCGGTCCAGCCGCTGGTGCACCTGGAACACCTCGACCACCTGCCGGCCCACGGTCATCACCGGGTTGAGCGAGGTCGTCGGCTCCTGGAACACCATCGCGATCTCGCGACCGCGCACCGACCGCAGCTCGCGCTCGGACAGCCCCCGCAGTTCGCGGCCCCGGAACTCGATCGACCCTTCCGCGACGCGCCCCGGCGGGTCGACGAGGCCCAGCAGCGACAGGGCCGTCACGCTCTTGCCGCAGCCCGACTCCCCCACCAGCGCCACGGTCTCGGCCACCCCGATCTCGAACCCGACGCCGTCCACCGCCCGCAGCGGCCCCTCGACGGTCTCGAACACCGTCACCAGGTCGCGCACGCGCAGCAGGGGCTGGGATGGGAGCGGCTGGGACACGCCGGCATCCTAGCCGCGACGGCCCGCCGGGCCAAGATCGACGCTCGGCCCGGATCGGCGTTCAGCCCGGACCGGCCAGCTCCAGGACCTCGCCGACCGGCAGGCCGCGGAACGAGGGGGTCCGGCGGCCGGCCTCGCGCCCGCCGCGGAACAGCACCGCCGTCGGGACCAACTCCACCCGCCACCCGTCCCAGGCCGGGTCCTCTTCGTCCGAGAGGTCGACCTCGACCACCGGCAGGCCCGTCCCCGCGGCCCCGTCCAGCTCCGCCCGCAGCTGCCGACAGAAGCCGCACCAGCCCGCGACGAACAGCGCCACGAACCCCGCACCGTCCACGGCCGCCAGCCGCCGTCGAAGCTCCGTCCCATCGATCGTCTCGCGTTGCACCGTGACCTCCTTCGTCCAGCGCCGGCGTCCTCCGACCGGCGGAGCGCGAGCCGCTGCCCGACGGCCCCGCTACTCCCGCGGCGCGGACGGACCTCCGCCGACGCCTTCGACGCAGTCCACGACCCGTTGCTGCATCCGGGCGTCCAGCTCCGGATCCTGCTCCCGGGCGACCGCCAGCGCCTGGACCAGCTGCGGCTCGGTCACTCCCCCCTCCCGCGCCAGGCTCCTGATCTCGGCGCGGAGTTCGTCCGCATCGACCTCCGCCGCCACTCCGCCGTGGACCAGCTTGACGCGACAGGTGGCCGTGACCACCAGCGACACCGCCTCGTCGGGCGTCATCGACCCGCCGCCGTCCGCCGGTGGAGTCCCGGCGTCCGGCGAACCGCCCCGCGCGCCCGCCGGCGCCGCGCCGGCGTCGAGCAGACCGGACGCCTCCCGGACGCACCGCTGCGTCCGACGGATCATCTCGTTCTGCGCCTGGGAGTCCCCCGCGAACCGCAGCGACAACAGACGACAGGCCTCGGGCTGCAGCCCGTAGCGCGCGCAGATCCTCTCCCAGCGCCGCACCACTTCGTCCGAGCCCGGCGTCTTCCCGGAGCGCCGGCTCTCCCGGCCGACCTCGCAGGCGATGTCCGCCTGGATCCCGACCCATCGCTCGCGCTGCTCGTCCAGGGAGAGCTCCTCCAGGCGGGTCGACGGCGGGGCGGCCTGGTCGCCGGCGGCGACCTCGCTTCCCGGTCCCCCCGTTTCGCCGACGGCGCCGCCGTCGCCCACGGCGGTCTCCGCGGAGTCGTCGAGCGCGCGCGCGACGACGAACCAGACGGCGGCGACCGCCACGCCGAGCACCAGCAGCCCGGCCAGCATCCAGGG
>CAZMRP010000430.1:0-5094 GCA_964568275.1 uncultured Myxococcales bacterium | reverse complement strand
CACGGCGGACTTGCCCGAGCCGATCCCGCCGGTCAGACCGACGAGCCGCACGCCGGGCGGCCGCGGCACCGGGTTCCCCCCGGCGTGGCGCGGTGCGGCTCGCGAGGGCGTCTCGGACACGGCGACCTCCGCGGCGGGGCGTCCCGCTCAGCCCTTCGGGGACGGCTCGAGGTCCTTCCAGCGGTCGTAGCACACGACCTGCGTCATCGGATTGCGGTGCCGCGGCCGCTCGTCCTTGGCGCGGGTCGCGGCGTCGAGGTGTGTCGGGTCGCCGGGGAAGCCGAGAGCGACGAGCGCGGCGATGCGCCACGGATCGGGGACGCCCACGGCCTGGCGCGCGGCCGGCTCGTCGAAGCCGGCCATCGGATGCCCGACCAGCCCTTCGGCGACGGCGGCCAGCAGCAGGTTCTCGGTGGCCAGACCGCAGTCGAACGGGGCGTAGTTGATCCCGTGCACCGTCGCGGCGAGCTCGGGGTTCATCAGCACGGCGACCAGGACCGGTGCCGCGCGGGCCCACTCGTTGCCTTCCATCAAGGTCGCGTCGAGGGCGGCGCGTTCGGGCGAGCGGCGGGTGACGATCAGCCGCCAGGGCTGGCGGTTGGCGCACGACGGGGCCCAGCGGAACGACTGGAGCAGCCGGTCGAGCATCGCGTCGGAGACGTGCAGTTCGGCGAAGGCGCGGGTCGAGCGGCGTTTCTCGATCAGCGGGTGGGAGCACGGCCCGAGCGTCCGCAGCTCGGGAGGCAGCTCGCGGGCCAATTCCTCGCGCAGCAGCTTGCCGCCGCGGGGGCGGAGCGAGGCGGTGAGGTGGCGGCGTTCGCCCTCGTCGAGCACCTCGAGGCCGGCCACGCGGTGGCGGTTGGCGAACACCTCGAGGGTCGCTTCGATCACGTAGTCGACGTGGCTGCGGGTGTAGGTGCGGCGGGGGAACGAGAAGCGGACCAGGTCGTGGGGCACGGGGAGCGGCTCCCCGCGCGAGTCGGTCTTGCCGCCGAGCCGCAGCGAGCCGATCTCGGCGGCGCGGATGCCGGCGACGAGGTACAGGGCGCAGGCCAGCGCCTGGGCCGGGAGGTCCTCGGGCTCCAGGTGCGGCAGGAACGCGCGGGCGTCGACCTGCACCGCGTGGCCGCCCGGGGGCTGGATGATCGGCACCCCCTCGCGGGCCAGGCTGCGTGCGAGGTGCTCGACGGTCTCCAGGCGGTGGGCGAGGTGGTTGGTGTCGAGCGCCTCCTGGAGGCCGATCGCCATCCCCTCGAGGTCGCGGGCGGCGAGCCCGCCGTGGGTGGCGAGCCCCTCGCCGCGGAGCAGCGAGCGGCGGAGCTTGACGGCGAGGTCCTGCTCGTTGAAGGCCAGCAGGCCGCCGGTGTTGACGATGCCGTCCTTGCGGGCGGAGAGCATCACGCCGTCGGCGAGGCGGAACATCTCGCGGGCGATGTCGTCCAGCGGCCGGCCGCGCCAGCGCTCCTCGCGGCAGTGGATGAAGTAGGCGTTCTCGGCGAAGTAGGCGCAGTCGAGGAACAGCCGGATGCCGTGGCGGGCGGTCAGGTCGCGGACCGCATTGATGTTCTCCAGCGACACCGGCTGGCCGCCGCCGGCGGGACTGGAGACCGCGAGGAACACCACCGGGACCGCCTTGGCGCCGACCTTGTCGATCAGCTGGCGCAGGCGGTCGACATCGATGTTGCCCTTGAACGGGTGGAACGAGTCGTTGCGGCCGGCCTCGAGGATCGGCAGCTCGACCGGGTCGCCGCCCGCGGTGCGCACGGCCGAGCGGGTGGTGTCGAGGTGGGTGTTGGCGGGGATCGTGGAGCCCTGCTGGACCAGCGCGGCGCACAGCAGCCGCTTGGCGGCGCGACCCTGGTAGGTCGGGATGACGTGACGGTAGCCGAACAGGGCGCGCGCGGCGTCCTCGAGGCGGAACAGGCTCTCGCTGCCGGCGTACGCCTCGTCGGCGGTCATCATCGCGGCCCACTGCTGCGAGGACATGGCGCCGGTGCCCGAGTCGGTGATCAGGTCGACCACCACGTCCCGGGCCGGGATCCGCAGCAGGTTGTAGTGTCCGGCCTCGAGGGCCGCCAGCCGCTCCTCGTGAGACGTCGGTCGGATTGGACGCACGGTCCAGATCCGGAACGGTTCGATGATCGTGCGCATCGCCGCCACCTCGCTTCCGCCCCGCAGGCAGCGCGAGGCTAGCCGAAACGGCGCGACCCGTCCACCGATGCGTGGGACCGGGCGGCTCCGTCGTTTCTTGCGTTGGCGCGGGCGGTGCGCGTACGTTAGGCTGCCGGGTGGGGGTTGCGCGACCGGCGGTGCCGCCGGGAACCGGTCGCGGGCGTGGACGGGAGGCCGAGGTGCCGACGATCCTGTTCGTCTGCGGAACCCAGGACCCACCGACGGTCGGCGCGCTGCTGGCCCGCGAGGGGGAGGCGCGCTGGCTGCCGTCGGGGGCGCTGGAGGTGGTTCGCGGCGAGGGGGAGCACCGGACGGACTACCGGTTCCTGTTCCACGCCACGGCGGCCAACGCGGCGGCGGAGCTGTCGCGCACGCTGGTCGACCTGGTGGTGGTCGACAACCGTCCCGACCCGCGCCGCCCGTACCGCTCGTTCGCCGCCACGCCGGCCGGCAAGCTGCTGCCCGTGCTGTCGAGCCTGCGCGGCGGTTCGCGCAGCGTCTCGCGGCGGCAGTTGGTGCTGCTGCTGTCGACGGGGGAGACGCTGGCGCGGGACGTCTACGTCGCCGGGGCGATGAAGCTCGGCGGCTACGTGGTCGACCCGTTCGTCGAACCGCCGCGGCCCGACCGGTCGCGGCAGGGGTTCCTCGACCAGTTGGCGATGATGCTGGGAACCCGCCGGCCGGGCAAGCTGGCGTTGTGCCTGTCGGGGGGCGGGATCGAGGGGTTGATCTACGAGCTGGGGGTGCTGCGGGCGCTGGACGACTTCCTGGTAGGCCGCAAGGTGTCCGACTTCGACATCTTCTGCGGCATCAGCGCCGGGGCCATCATCGCCGCGTTCCTGGCCAACGGCGTGCCGGTGGCCGAGCAGATCGCGGGGCTCAAGGACGGTACGGACAGCTTCGACGCCGTCGGCCGGTCGATCCTGTTCCATCCCAACACCGGCGAGCTCGTCGAGCGGCTGGGGAACCTGGCGCGCGGCCTGCTGCGCGGGGCGCTCGGCGGACGACCGGGCCGACGGACCGGGGTCGAGGTCGCCGAGGGGCGGGGCGCGTCGTCGCTGGCGCGGTTCGACGTGATCGAGACGCTGATGCGGATCGTGCCCGGCGGGTTCTTCTCCGGCGAGCGGTTGCGCTGGTACCTGGAGGAGCAGCTGACCCGCGCCGGCCGGACGAACTGCTTCCGGCAGCTGCGCAAGGAGCTGTACATCGGCGCCACCGACCAGGACTCGGGGCGTCCCGTGGTGTTCGGCGAGGCCGGCTACCGCGACGTGCCGATCTCCCACGCCGTCCGCGCCTCGTCGGCGCTGGTGCCGTACTACCCGCCCGAGCCGATCAACGGTCGCTACATGGTCGACGGGGCGTTCACCCGCACCACGAACTTCACCGTGGCGATCCGGCACGGCGCGCGTCTGGTGGCCATCGTCAACCCGTTCGTCCCGCTGCTCGGCGCCCGGCCGGGCGCGGTCGACCGCGAGGGCGGGGCGTTCGCCGCGTTGCAGGGGGTCAAGGCGCTGGTGCACTCGCGGTTCGAGCAGGCGTTCCTGCACATCGACGAGGTCTACCCGGACGTGGACTTCCACGTCTTCATCCCGGAGGGGGAGGAGTTGGAGCAGCTCACCGGGACGCTGATGAAGTTCTTCTACCGCGTGGAGATCGCCGACCTGGCCTACGAGCACACGGTGGCGCGGTTGCGGCGGCAGATGCCGGGGATTGCGGAGCAGTTCCGGCGGCACGGTCTGCTGTTGCGCGACCCGCGGTCCGAGGAGCCGGTGGCGCTCTCCGGTCCGGCGCCCGCCGCCTCCGCGGTGCCGGACGTCGCGGCCCGGGCGGGTTGAGCGATGGCCGCCCCGCGCGTCGTCTCCCTCGTCCCCTCCCTCACCGAGACCGTCTTCGCTCTCGGCGCGGGTGCCGCGCTCGTCGGCCGCACCCGCTACTGCATCGAGCCGGCGGGCGCGGTCGACAAGGTCCCGGCGCTCGGCGGACCGAAGGACCCGGACCTGGCGTCGATCCTCGAGTTGCGCCCGACGCTGGTGCTGATGGGGGTCGAGGAGAACCGTCGCGAGGACTACGACCGGCTCCGCACCGCGGGGCTCGACATCTTCCCGGCCCGTGTGCGGTCGGTTGCCGACGTGCCGCCGGTCGTCGTCGAGATCGGCCGGCGGCTCGGGGTGCTCGAGGCGGCCCGTGCGATGGCCTCGGAGATCGAGGGCGCCGCCGAGTCGGTCGTGACGTTCGTCGCCGACGTGCAGCGGCAGGTCGAGCAGGGGCTGCTGCACGTCTTCTGCCCGGTCTGGCGCGACCCGTGGATGGTGGCCTCCCAGGGCACCTACCTGGCCGACGTCCTGCGTCGCGTCGGGCTCCCCTCGCTGCTGCACCACCCCGAGCCCACCGAGGGGTCCGGCTACCGCGAGGTCGGGCTCGACGAGATCGTCGAGGTCGACCCGGGGCTGGTGCTGTTGCCGAGCGAGCCGTACCCCTTCGGCCCCGACGACCGCGACGAGATCCTCTCCTGGCCGCTGCGCGCCTCGCGCGAGGGGCAGGTGCATCTGGTCGATGGCCGGATGCTGGCCTGGTACGGCGCGCGCACCGCCAGCGCGCTCCACGCCCTGTCGCTGCTGGCGCTGCGCTGGGTCGGGGCCGAGGACGAGCCCAAGGTCGCACCGCCGACGCTCCACTGAGCACGCAACGCTCGTCGGTCCTGCCGCGATGTCCGTCCGCCGAGGAGGACATCGCCATGTCGCGCATCGCACTCCGGGAACGCGCCGTCCAGGCCCTGGCCCTCGTGCCGCTCGGGCTGCTCGCCGCCGCCCTCACCTGTCCCGCCACCGACCTCGAACCGCCGTGGGAGGAGGCCGGGCCGGGCGGCGGGCCCGGCGGCGGCGGAGGCGGCGACGCGGGGTGGGGCGAGGGCGGAGCCGCCGA
>CAZMRP010000429.1:0-5095 GCA_964568275.1 uncultured Myxococcales bacterium | reverse complement strand
ATCGAAATGATCCAGCTTTCCCGGCCGCCTCAGGCCGCTATCCGAACACCGATGCTCGAGGGTTGAACGCCGCCCGCGCATCACGGTTCCCACCGGCAGCCGACTTGAGTTCCACAACTGTCAGGCCGACTGAACTGATCGCAGGCGTAGGGCCCGGTGGGGAACGCATTCACACAGTGACGCGTGAGCTCGACCCAATAGCATCCGCCCTGCAACCCGCATGGCTCCCGGCTGGTGAACGACTCGCACGGTTCCGGGGTCCCGACGCAGGTGCCCGCCTCGGCGGTACCGTCCGCAGCGTCCTCTCCCGCGGCGTCGTCCGGCGATACGGTGTCCGCCGGCTCCGCCGTGTCCCCGCAGCCGAGCGACAGGAATGCGCCGAGGAGCAGAGCGCCGATCGCGCACGAAAGCACGAGAGAGCCCGCAGCGACACCCGATCTCCGGGCGTCTGGCCGCCCGATCCCGGTGCGAGGCTCGAAGGTCGACCGGCGCCCGTTCATCACAGGTGCTCGCAGTCGTCCAGCGCGACGAAGTTGTGGAGCTGCAGCTCGTTGCCGAACTCGCCCCGCCCACACGCCGCCAGACAGCCGGCCCAGTCGCCGGGTTCCTCGGTGCCGTTGCAGCGCCGGAGCAACTCGCAGAACGGCCGACAGCTCGTCGGTTCGGCGATGCTCGAGGTCTCGACCGCGGCGGGCTCGACGCCGATAGGATCCATCCCCAGGGCGCGCCGCGCCGTCTGTCGGCGCTGGCCGGCGGCGTACTGCGCCGCCCATTCGAGCCGTTGGCGCAGCGCCACCTCGGCCGCCCGAGCGACCTCCGGGCCGGCCGCTTCCGCTCGCAACCGCAACGACGCCTCGAACTCCTCCGGCGTCACGCCTGCCGGATGCGACGGCCTGACCAGCAAGTCCTCCACCCGGATGCCCGCACTGGCCGCCAAGGCTCGCCGCTCGGCCTCCGCCTCCGGGGAGCCGGGTTCGGGAGGGTCGGCAACGACGACGCCGGTCTCGACATCATCCGAGCGGGCAGTCAGCGCGACGGTCAGGAGCCCACCTCCCATCGCGAAAACGACAAGCAGCATCGTGTTGCGTTTCGTCATCGAACTCGACCTCCCTGCTCGAGCATACTCCGAACTTCGCGGACGCTCGAGCCACCGCCCTTCAGGAACCTCGGAACGTCAGCCATAGCGGCTCTCCATCGTCTTCGTAGCGCGGTGCGGCCACCCCGACCTGGAAGTAGACGCGGGTGCATCCCGTGAGGCCGGTGAAGTAGGTCCAGGAGCCGTCCGACGGGAGGGTGACCCCGTGCGGAAAACCGGGCATGACGGCCCAACTGGTGCCGCCCGACTCGCAGTAGAGATTCAGGCTCACCGGCGTTCCGGCCGGGACGCCGGGGGGAAGCTGCACGCGCACGGACGCCGTGGAGGAGTAGGGATCGATCATGAAGCCGTAGAAGTTCAGGCCTCGGTAGAGGGGGAAGTACTGCGCCGCGAAGGTCGCGGACGGGCGGCTCCATGCCACGACGTGGTCGTAGCGGGGATTGGCGTGCGACGAGACGACGAACTGGGTCCCGATCGGCATGTTCTTCTCCATGCGGAGCACGTACCGGTTGCCGAGGGCCGGCTCGCCATGAACGGCCGCGAAGTCGACCTCGGTCCCGACGAGCTGCGGTTCCGTCGGGTGGGTCGAGGTGACGTACGTGAACTCATGCATCGACCCCGCGCCGGGATTGAACCCGTCGAAGTCGTATTCCTCGCCGAGACGGTCCACCGATGCCATGAGCTGGATCACCTTGTTGCCGGCGGAGCCCATCGTCCCCACGGCCAGGGACGAGGTCGCCTCGGGGAACCTGCACCAGTGGTTGAGGGAGTAGGGGTCCGTGGTCATCGGACAATCGAAACCGAACGGGTCCAGGCCGTTCTCCTTGCAGCAGTAGTACATCCGGAGTTTCAACGGCCGACGCTGCGGCACGATCAGCCCGTTCACAACCTCCACCGAGTAGACTCGCGGGTCGTTGAACGCTCCGATGTTCACCGTGTGCATGCCGGCCGGGACGTTGCTCGGCCAGGCCGGGAACGCCGTGGACGGGATGAACCGCATGGTGGCTCGATTGCCGGTCTGGCTCTGACCGCCGTCGGTTTCGGTCTCGCCCCCGATGGTGTACCGGCACCCGGCAGCGCCGGCCGGATCGTGGCCGAACGCCCAGCATTGCTCGTTCTCAAGGTACTCGTCGTCGTACTTGCGGCCACCCGCACGATGGGCGGCGTCGTCCGTATCGACCCAGACCCTCAAGGCGTCGCGGTAGAGCGGATCGTACTCGGAGAACCAGTTCGTCTCCGCCGTGACGATGATCGTGAACTTGGTCGCCACCGGCAGGTAGAACGGAACGGAGGTCAGAGTCGGGTTCTCCTGGATGCCGTGGTTGTAGACGCCCTTGATCCCCGCGGGTTCGTACTTCAGGTGCATGCGCGAGCGTTGGGTGTCCGAGTAGGGCTGGTCGCCCGGCGGCAGGTTGGGATTCGCCAGGAAGTGCGTCTGGCCCCAGCGGCGATAGGCCTGGTGGAAGTCCGTCGTGTAGGTGAACTCCGCCGGCGCGGCTCCGACCTCGCAGGTGCTCGGATCGCGGTCGAGACAGCGCACGTACGGCCCGTGCTGCGTCCCGGCGGCCGCCGTGCTCGCCATGGCGTTCATCCAGACGTAGCGGTGGTCCGGCGCCGCGAGGTTGCAGGGGTAGTCGTGCGGCACGCTCGCCATCACGCCCTGCATGTACCGCTGGTACCGTAGCGGCTTGCAGAGCTTGTCCGGCGCCGGCGGGGAGCCCGCCTGGATGTAGTCCGTCGGGTCCATCGCCGCACCCGTGTAGCCGGGGTCGGGCATCATGAACTGCGAGAACAGGTACGCGAACTGCGTGAACGCCGCGTACCCCTGCGCGAACGTGCTGTAGACGGGGAAGTCGGAGAACTTGAAGTTCAGACATGGTCGGTCGCTCCCCGGAGGCGAAGGACCACCGACGGTCGCCGAGACGCGGCAGTACTCCATGAACGGCCAGTAGGCCAGAACGCCCTCGTAGTCGGGGTTGTCGTCCCCGTGCGACTGCTCGAGCATCTTCGGGATCGCCTCGGAAAGACCGGCTCCCCCGCCCGGCTCGTTCCAGCAGTTCCCGAAATCGCGACCCTGGTAGAAGGTCTGCGTGACGTGCCCGAACTCGTGGAACGTCTGCATCATCCGGTCCCGATTGGCGGGATCGATGGGCACGCCTCCAGGTCGAACGAAACCGAGCATCGGCACATCGACGTAGCCGCCGGGGCTTCCGGAGATCCAGATATCGGGCCGGATGACGACGTCGAAGTCGTTGTAGGGGAGCTCCAACAGGTCGAACCCGTGCTCGGGCGCCGCGTTCGCGTAGTCGCCGCGCAGGAAGGCGACCGCATTCGTCGCGGTGGCGTGGGCCCACTGCACGGCCGCCGCCGGCAGACTCTGGCCGAAGATCGCGATCAGGTCGAAGCCGAGGACGTTCTTGTCAATCCACAGATTGTAGAACGTCCGGATCCGGTCGGAACTCCCGTCCGTGTACCGGTCGCCGAAGCAGGCTCCAACGGCGCAGATGCCGGTGGTTGTACACACGTAGGGGTAGGCGCAGTCGCCATGGTTGACGCAACTCGTCGGCGGTGACGGGTAGTACCCGAGCCCACCGTGTTCGCCGCAGGTCTTCCCAGGGCCGTTGATGTTGGGCACGCCCCCCGCCGGCCTATAGAGCTTGTGCCGCAGAACCTCGATCGGATGCACGGTGCCCGAACCTTCGTCCTCCAGGAAGTCGCCGACGTCCCGCACCATGTCGAACGACTCGATGTCGTCGTCCCAGCCCGCGGCGGCCAGCGGCAGATCCGCCGGCCCGGAGACGTAGTCCGAACGGCAGTTGGCGAAGCCCACGCCGCGGCAGTAGCCGAGGTGGAAGTACGGATCGCGGACCAGGATCCGCGAGACGTCGTTCTCGATGTGCGCGTTGGGGTCGACCGGGAAAGGAATCACGTCGTCGCCGGAAACCTGGAACTTCCAGGTACAGTAGTCGCAAGTGGCGTGGTCGCCGATGCCCATGGCGATTCGCGACACCCGACCGGGCCAGTCCTGGCGCTGGCCTTCGGTGTTCGCCTTGGGCCCACCGGCGAACTGGTCGGGTTCCACGACGTCGGTGAAGACGGTGCAGGCGGCATCCCGGCAGAGACGTGCCGCCGGGCCGAGAAGCACGGCCGAGTCGTAGGTGCCGGCCGAGAAGACGACCGGCCAGGTCCCCTGGTAGCCGCGGTCCAGGCCCGGACTCCGGTAGTCCGTTCCCGTGAACAGCTGCGCACGCCAGTGGTTCGTGCTCGTGCGACGCTCGATCCTCGCCAGATACGTGCCGAGTGTCCTGGTCGTGCAGTACGAAGGACCCTGGTCGAAGTAGACGGAGTGCAGGTTCTCCATCTTGATCAGGATCTGGTTCGAGTAGCCGCGCCAGCAGGTGCAGGTCGAGTCGCAGAGTCGCACTTCCCAGGCCTCGGCGGCGGGCGTCATCGCCACGACCGTGACTGCCGCCAGAACGGCAAGGAGGGCGTGTCGCGACCGCCCTGCACGGCCTACCGATCTACGAAACCGCCTTGGAGAGAGAGAGAGAGAGAGAGAGAGAGAGAGAGAGAAGCCGCCGCTCGACGCCTCATCGGGTCCTCCCTTCCGGACACGCGCCCGCTCCTATCCGCGCAACGAAGTCAGCTTGCGCTTCGAAGGGACGACTTGTCAAGCGGACAACGGCGGCGTCCGTCAAGGCACGGCAGCGCCGTATGGAAGCGGAACCGCAGGTCGCGGGCCGGACGGACCGCTCAGCCCGAGACTTCGGCCACGAGCTGGCCGTTCTGGACCGAGTCGCCGACGGCGACGGCGAGTTTGACCACCTTGCCGTCGAGCGGCGAGGCGATGGGGACGTTCATCTTCATCGCCTCGATGGTGACGAGCGGGGCGCCGCGCTTGACGGCGTCGCCGACCTTGGCGTTGAGCGTGATGACCTTGCCGGGCATCGGCGCGGTCACGGCGCGGGCGCCCACGGTGGTCGGCGCGGCGGGGGCGGC
>CAZMRP010000428.1:0-5101 GCA_964568275.1 uncultured Myxococcales bacterium | reverse complement strand
CGCCTCGGTCGGCGCGAACACCGGCGAGCCGCCGGCCGCCGCCGCCACCGCCGGACGGGCCTGGGCCGCCGCCAGCGCCGCCTGCAGCCGCTCGCGGAACTCGTCCGCTGTCTGCGGCCGCTTCGCCTTGTCGCGCTCCATCGCGGCCAGGATTACCGCCTCCAGCTCCGGCGCCAGGTCCGACCGGAACTGCCGCGGCGGCGGCAACGGGTCGATCACCACCCGCACCAGGATGTCGTTGAACGACTCGCCGTCGAAGGCGCGCCGCCTGGTCAGCATCTCGTAGAGGATCGCGCCGACGGCGTAGAGGTCCGCACGGTGGTCCACGTCCTTCAGCCCGCGCGCCTGCTCGGGCGCCATGTAGCACGGCGTCCCCATCACCATCCCGGTCCGCGTCACCTGCTGCCGGTCGTCGACCGAGGTGTTGCCGAGCACCTTCGAGATGCCGAAGTCGAGCACCTTGACGATCTCGAGCTTCCGACTGCCGAGGTGCGTGACGAACAGGTTGTCGGGCTTGAGGTCGCGGTGGACGATCCCCGCCTGGTGCGCCGCGGCCAGCGCGTCGAGCACCTGGGACATCAGGTCGACGGTGCGGGCCGGGTCGAGCGGCCCGTCGCGGTGGATGACGGCCGACAGCGGCTCGCCGTGCAGGAGCGGCATCACCAGGTACGGCGCACCGTTGGGCAGCGAGCCGATGTCGATCACCTCGCAGATGTTGTCCTGCCCGATGCGCCCCGCCGCCTGCGCCTCGCGGTGGAACCGCAGCACCGCCTCGGGGTCGGCCGCGAACTGCGGGTACAGCACCTTGATCGCCACTTGGCGCTTGAGCGCCTCGTGCTCGCAGGCGAACACCGCCCCCATCCCACCTTCGCCGATGGGCCGCAGCACGCGGTACTTGTCCTGGATCCGCTCGCCGGGTGACAGCATGATCGCCCTCACCCCCCCGCGCCCCGAAAACGATACGATTATGGTGCATTCGGGACGCCGGAGGCAAGGAACGCGTTTGCCGACACAGCGTGCGGTCTGCTAGATTCGCCGCCATGAGTACGGCCTCCGCGCCCTCCGTCCGTCTCCCGCACGCCGGGCTACGCCGCACGCTCGGGCTCGCCGCAGCGCTGCTGCTGCTGCCCGCCGTCGCCCGCGCCCAGAGCGAGCCGTCGGCCGAGGACCGCGCCGAGGCGCGCCGGCTCGGCCAGCAGGCGATGCAGGCCTTCGGAAACGAGGACTACCCCACGGCGTTGACGCTGCTCCAGCGCTCCTACGAGCTGAACCCGATCGCCGGCACGCTGTTCAACGTCGGCATGACCCAGCGGGCGCTGTTCGAGTTTCCCGCGGCGATCGACACCTTCCGCAAGCTCCTCGCCGAGACCCCCGACCTGCCGGACGAACAGCGGACGCAGGTCGAGCAGTTCCTGGCCGAGATGGAGGCGGCGCTGGTCTGGATCACCGTGGCGGTCAACGAGCCCGGCGCGACGGTGCTCGTCGATGGCATCGAGGTCGGCCTCTCGCCGCTCCCCGACGCGGTGCGGCTGCGCGCCGGCTCCCACGTCATCGAGGCGCGCAAGGACGGTTTCGTCGAGGCCCGCGAGACGGTCCAGACGGCGGCCGGCGAGCAGCGCCAGGTGAGCCTGGCCCTCGCCCCCCGCGTCGTCGCCCCGACCCGTCTGCGCGTGGTCGCCGACGTGCCGGAGGCGGTGGTGTTCGTGGACGGCGCCCCGGCCGGCCTCGCCCCCGCGGAGCTCGACGCATCGCCCGGCGCGCACGAAGTGCGGGTGGAGGCGCCGGGGCACGCGGCGACCACCATCGTCGCGACCGTCGTCGAGGGGCGCACGAACGAGTTCGCTGCCGTGCTCGTGCCGCTCGGCGACCTCGGTGGCGACGACGGGGACAGCATCGTCGAGTCGTGGTGGCTGTGGACGATCGTCGGGGTCGTCGTGGCCGGCGGGGCGATCACCGCCGGCGTCCTCCTGGCGCCCGAGGACGAACGGCCCGGGGCCGACTACTCGGTCTGGATGAGGTGAGCCGATGACCCGTCGCCGCGCGTCCGCCGTTCTCGCCGCCGCCCTGCTCTCCGTCGCTCCGGGTTGCGAGGAGGAGCTGCCCCGCTCGGTCCGCCTGGTCGTGGGCCTGAACGTGGCGGTGGCGCAGGTCGACCAGATCACGGTGCGACTCATCGCCGGCAAGGACCTCGGCACGGGGCTGACCTGCGAGCCGGAGGCGGCCCTGTCGTTCGACGTGCACGGGACGCAGGACGTGCCGGTGATCCTCGACGTCTTCCCGGGTCCGGAGTACGACGTGTGGATGGGCTACGAGGTGCGGTGGCTGCTGGAGGGCGACGAGGTGAGTCACGCCATCGGCCGGCGACCCTGGCCCGCCTCCGGCGTAGCGGAAATCGCGGTGACGCTCGAGCCGGACTGTCTGAGCGCCGCGTGCGCCGAGAACGAGAACTGCGTTGCCGGCGCCTGCATCACGACCGGCACCACCCCCTTCGACCCGGCCCTGCGCGAGCCGGGCGCGCAGGACTGCATCCTGCGCGGCGAGGCGCCTTGACGATGGTCGTCAGCGGCGCCGGGCCGCGACGACGGGCGGCACGTCGCTCACGGAGCGCTCGAGCAGCAGCGGGATCTGCTCGGCCGACGCCCGCGTGAACTGCAGCAGGCAGCGGAACGCCGCGCGAAGCTCGTCGGCGGACGGCTCGGGCGCCACGTACAACGACGCGATCAGGTCGCGCCAGCGTAGCAGCTCGCGCCGCAGCGTCGGCCGCTCGTGAACCGCCACCGTCAGGTCGACGAGCGCCAGCACCCGCTCGAGCGCATCGTGCAGTCGCTGGCGGTCCGCGGGCCCGAGCAGCTTGCCGGCCCGATTCAGCTCGTTGCCGATCATCAGGATCTGCCGGTGCAGCGGGAAGCTCGCCCAACGCTCGGGGGACAGGCCGGCGTGTTGCGCGGTCATCGGCCCGGCAGCTCCTCCCCTGCGCCGATCAGCTCGAAGGTCAGCCGACGAATCGCCTCACGCAGCGCGGGATCCTCGACCTCCATGCTCCGGTTGCCCTGCGCCGGCCGGATGTTGATCAACGCCGTGTACTCGAGACAGCCGTCCCGCCCCTGCCCCGGGTAGTAGTTGGCGCCCCAGAGATCGGCCTGGCGCGAACCGGACGCCAACAGCAGCTGTTCGGCGTCGGCGTGGAGCTCGCCGCCCACGGCGACCATGCCCCGCCGAACGTCGACCACCAGCTTCACCATCCGGCCGAAGAAGCGCTCGACCAATCGGGCCAGCTCTCCGGGCTCGATGCGACGGTCGATGAGGACGATATCGTCCACGCGTGGCGCCTCCAGATGGTGCGCCCAGGATACCACGTTCCGCCGGACGCACGACGGCCGAGCGCGACTTCAGTACGCGCAGCGTACCGTGTTGACGTAGACGTTGGTGTTTGGCGGATCGTGGGTATCCTGCCAGGCGGTCCAGTACCGACCCGAACCGAAGGCCATCGCCTCAGCGCCGAGCCGGGTCGTCGAGACGGTGCCGCCGAACAGCGCCGTCGGGATGCCGGAACCGATGTTGTGTCCCTCCCAGTCCCGGCGCGTCAGCGTGCCCCCCTGGAAATGACCGAATTCACCGGCCGGGCCCGCATCGATCCTGCCTGGCGCGCCATCGGGATCCGTCCAGCCGGTCGTGCTCACGAGGGTCGCGGTCGCGCCGTCGAATGTGCCGTCCGTCCGGAGGATGGAGGAGTACACCCCGATCCAGCCGCCGCCTCCACCGCCGGTGACGATCTGCCACCGATCCGCAAGACCACGCGTCGTCATCCAGCCCTTGCCTGCCGGAACGATGACGGAATCGAACAGTCGCACGAGGTTCGAACGCATGCCGACCGCACGAAGTCGGCGTTCCGTGGACGGCATGCCCGGCACGGACTCCTGGTAGCCGAACAGTACGCGGGCCGCGGCGTCGTCGAAGTACGGAGGCACCATCTCATGGAACTCCCATGGATACCCCGGCGGCAGGTAGTCCCCCAGGTCCACGGCGGCGCCCAGCGGGGCGAGCGTCGCCGCCGCGTAGCGGCGCGCCTTGACCTTCGCCGGCGACACCGAACCGTCGAACCAGACCACCCCGATCTCGTCGGCAGTGGGAGCGTACCAGACGGCAGGTCCGTACGACACCGTCGTGGTCACCACCACCGGGGCGCTCAGAACCCCCGCTTCGGTCAACGTGTACAGGCGCAGCGTCCCGCCCTCGTTGGCCACGACGGCGAAGCGACTCGCCGCGGCTCCAGGCCCCGGCGCTGCGACCGCGCGGAGATCCGCCGCCGCACAGCGATTCGAAAACGAATAGAGGGAGATCTCCGAGCCGAGCAAGACGAAGCTCGAGGACACGACGCGGGCAATCACCGCACACTGGTGCCCGTCGTACCAGTTCCGCCACCAGTAGGCGAGCATGCTCCCGGTCGCGGAGTTGTAGGCAAGGCGAGTGGTCGTGGGGCCGTCGAACGGCCCGCTCGTGCTCACCCGCACACCGTCCGGCCCCGCCTCCCACAGATCCTCGTCGACGAACGTGTCGCAGTCGTCGTCGGTCCGGTTGCAGGTCTCGAGCTGCCCGGGGAACACATTCGCGTCCGTGTCGTCGCAGTCGGTCCCGCCGCAGGCGGCGTCGCCGAACGTGTCGCCGTCCGCGTCCCGCGCCGAGTGCAGGCACGACCGCGTCCCGTTGTCGCACACGTCCTCCGTGCAATCGTCACCGTCGCTGCAGTCCATCGGCGTCCCCGCGGCGCACCCCGTCACCGCCGCGCCCGTCGCCGGGTCGCACACCTCGCTCCCGTTGCACACCAGACCGTCGTCGCACTCCGCATCCCGCGCCGCGTGGGAGCACGCGTGCGTCGCGAAGTTGCAGGTGTCCAGCGTGCAGCTCAGACCGTCGTCGCACTCTGCGTGTGAGGTGCACCCCGCATCGACACCGCCGTCATCCTCCACGTCCGCATCCGCATCCGCATCCGCGTCGGCGTCGGCGCCCACGTCCTCGTCGCCGTCCGCGTCCGCATCCGCATCCGCATCGGCGCCCACGTCCTCGTCACCGTCCGCGTCCGCATCGCCACCGGTGTCCTCCG
>CAZMRP010000427.1:0-5143 GCA_964568275.1 uncultured Myxococcales bacterium | reverse complement strand
CGCTCCCGCCGCGGCGGCGAGCTTCGGCGGGCAGCCGGCGCCGGTCAGTCCGGCGACGGTCCGTTCCAGCAGTTGCTCCACCCGCTCCCGTTCATCCATCGGACGCCGCATCCTCCGGCTCGCTCGCCTGGTTTCCTGCCTGCTCGGAACCACCGAGACTACCACCACCGCCGGTCGCGGGACCATCCTCCGGGCGCGCCGGGGCGGCGTCTTCGTCGTGGACCGCGCGGACCAGGAACGCGGTCTCGGCCAACGGCGGCAAGCCCGCGCCGACGCGTTCGGGGAGGCGCGCCTTCTTGCCCCACCGCGAGCGGAGCAGCAGCCAGAGCTTGCGGCGGCGGGTGGTGAACGCGCGGCGGGACACCGAGTCGTGGCCGGCCGCGCGGAGCACGCGGCCGATGTCGGCGTAGATCAGCCGCGCGGCCCGGATCGCGGGGCGGCAGTCCTGCGGCAGCAGGGGGATGCCCGGCGCCGCCCGGTCGTACAGGCGTTCGGCATCCGCCAGCAGGCGTTCGACGACCGAGCCCAGCGGCGGGCTGAAGGTCGGGGCGCGCAGGAACACCTCGGGGTCGAGCCCGGCCTCGCGCAGCCAGGCCAGCGGGAGGTACAGGCGCCCGTGACGGGCGTCCTCGCCCACGTCGCGGGCGATGTTGGTCAGCTGCATCGCCACGCCGAGGTCGCAGGCCCGGGCCACCACGTGCGGTCGGCGCTCACCCAGGATCAGGGTCACCAGGACACCCACGGCCGCGGCCACCCGGGCGGCGTAGGCGCGCAGCTCCTCGAGCGTCTCGTAGCGGCGCCCCTCCACGTCCCACAGGAAGCCCTCGAGCAGCGCCTCGGGCACGGCGCGCGGGATGCGGAAGTCGCGCACGGTGGCGCCGAAGGCGCGGTCCACCGGATGGTCATCGGGGCGGCCGTCGTAGCACCGGTCCAGGCGCCGGCGGAGGGCGGCCAGGCCGACGGCCGGCGAGTCGGCCTGGTCGATCGCGTCGTCGGCGACCCGGCAGAAGGCGTAGGCGGCGACGATCGGGGGACGAATCCGCGACGGCAGCAGGCGGGCGGCGGCGTGGAAGGTCTTCGAACCCTCCCGCAGCAGCAGTTCGCACGCCGCCAGGTCCTCGCCGCGCAAGCTGGATCGGGTCGGTTCCGTCATCGTCGGACAGCGTGCTCCACGGCGCCCAGGATACCACGGCCGCGGTTGCCGGGACTCGCGGCCGTCGTTAGGATGACGCCGCGCCGGAGGGAGCGCGCGGCGGGAGCATGGCGGACTTCGACGTCATCCTGGTGGGCGGCGGGTTGCAGGGCGGGCTGGTCGCGCTGGCCGCCCTGCAACGTCGGCCCGGACTGCGGCTGGCGCTCGTCGAACGCGAGTCGCGGCTCGGCGGCAACCACACCTGGTGCTTCCACGGCGGCGACGTCGCGCCGGAGGACGAGCCGTGGCTGGAGCCGCTGGTCGTCCGCCGCTGGCCGGCCTACGACGTGGCGTTCCCGGACCTCCGTCGCACCATCGACCTGCGGTACTCCGCCGTGACCTCCGAGCGGCTCGACGACGTCGTCGGGCGGACCGTGCGCGAGTCGTCCGGCGGCGCCGTCCTGGCGGGCACGGCCGCGACGCGGCTCGCCGCCGGCGAGGTCGAGCTGGCCGATGGGCGGCGGTTGCGGGCGCCGGTCGTGGTGGACGCCCGCGGTCCCGAGCCCGGGGACCCCGGCGGCTGCGGGTTCCAGAAGTTCGTGGGGCTCGAGCTGCGCCTGGCGGCGCCCAGCGGCCTCGCGCGGCCGCTGGTGATGGACGCCACGGTGCCGCAGCGCGACGGCTTCCGGTTCCACTACGCGCTGCCGTTCGCGCCGGACCGTGTGCTGCTGGAAGACACGTACTTCTCCGACCGGCCGGAGCTCCGCCGCGAGCCGCTGCGGGCGGGGATCCTGGCGGCGGCCGCGGCGCGCGGCTGGCAGGTCCTGGAGGTCCTGCGCGAGGAGGAGGGGATCCTGCCGATGCCGTGGCGGCGGTCGGCGCTCCCCGTCGAGCCGCCGTACGCGGCCGGGTACCGGGGCGGCTGGTTCCACCCGGCGACCGGCTACTCGTTCCCGCTCGCGGTGCGGGTGGCGCGTCGACTGGCGGCAACGCTGCCCGACGGCCCGGGGACCGCCGGGTGGGCGCGGCTGCGCGGCGAGCACGAGCGGCAGGCCGGCTTCGGACGGCTGCTCAACCGGATGCTGTTCGCCGGCATCGAGCCGGACGAGCGCTGGCGGGTCTTCGCGCGGTTCCACCGCCTGCCGGAGGCGACCATCCGGCGCTTCTACGCCCTGCAACCGACGGGGCCCGACCGCGTGCGGATCGTGCTCGGGTCGCGTCCGCGCGGGCTGCCGACGCCCCGGATGCTCGTCCGCTGGCTGGCGGCGTGAGGAACCGATGGCAGGCGGCGAGATCCGTGCGGCGGTGATCGGAGCGGGGCTGGGCGGTCTGGCGGCGGCGATCCGGCTGCAGAGCGCCGGCATCCGCACCACGCTGTTCGAGGCCCTCGACCGGCCGGGCGGCCGCGGCATCCAGCTCCGGGAGCGCGGCTTCGTCTTCGATGCCGGCCCGACGGTGATCACCGCGCCCGAGTGCCTCGAGGAGCTGTACGCGCTGTCCGGGCGGCGCTTGGCCGACGCCGTGGAGCTGCTGCCCGTGCGGCCGTTCTACCGGCTGGCCTGGCACGACGGCGACGGCTTCGACTACGGCGTCGAGCTCGGCGAGATGCTGGAGCAGATCCGCCGCCGCGACCCGCTGGACGTCGACGGCTACCTCCGGTTCCTCGACTACAGCCGGCGCAACTACGAGGCGGGGTACGGCGAGCTGGTGGCCACGGCGTTCCTGCGCCTGACGGACATGCTGCGCGTGGCGCCGAAGCTGCTGGCGCTGCGGGCCGACCGGCCGGTGTTCCGCACCGTCGCCGGCTTCGTGCGCGACGAGCGGCTGCGGCAGGCGCTGTCGTTCCACACGCTGCTGATCGGCGGCAGCCCGCTCGAGACCAGCTCGATCTACACGCTGATCCACTACCTCGAGCGGCAGGGCGGGGTGCACTACCCGCGCGGCGGGGTCGGGGCGCTGGTCCGCGCGCTGGCGCGGCTGTTCGAGGAGCTGGGCGGGGAGCTCCGGCTGCCGGCGCCGGTGCGGAGCCTCGAGCCCGCGACGGGCGCCGCCGGCGGGCGACACGAGGTCGTCGCCGACGGCTGGAGCGGGCCGCCCTTCGACGTCGTCGTCTCCAACGCCGACCTGCACCACACCTACGCGCGGCTGCTGGCGCGCGACGAACGCGCGGCGCCGATGCGCCGGCGGCTGGAGCGGATGCGCTGGTCGATGTCGCTGTTCCTGATCTACTTCGGCACCGACCGGACCTGGCCGGGACTGCGCCAGCACACGATCCTGTTCGGGCCGCGCTACGAGGGCCTGCTGCGCGAGATCTTCCACGGGCGGTCGCTGCCCGAGGACTTCAGCCTGTACCTGCACTGCCCGACGGTCACCGACCCCTCGCTCGCCCCGCCCGGTTGCGGCTCGTTCTACGTGCTGAGCCCCGTGCCGCACCTCGGCCACGCGCCGCTCGACTGGGCCGCCGCGGCGCCGGGCTACGCCGAGCGGATCCTCGAGGTGCTGGAGCGGACGCTGCTGCCCGGGCTGCGGCAGAGCATCGTCGTGCGTTCGCTGGTCACCCCGGTCGACTTCCGGGAACGGCTCGGGGCGTTCCACGGCAACGCCTTCTCCGTGGCGCCGTTGCTGCAGCAGAGCGCCTGGTTCCGGCCGCACAACCGCGACCCGCGGATCCCCGGCCTGTACGTCGTCGGGGCGGGAACGCATCCCGGCGCCGGCGTGCCGGGCGTGATCAACTCCGCCAAGGCCACCGTGCGGGTGATCCTGCGGGACCTCGGCCGCCCGCCGCTCGAGCTGCCGGTCGGCCGGGTCGCGCCCGCGGTGCCGTAGCGGGGTCGGCCGGCGAGCGTGGCGTGGCGCGCTAGAGGGTCCGGAGCTCGCAGACCAGCGGCTTGTGGTCGAAGTACGCGGGCGGGTAGACGGCGTCGTGCCCGGCGGTGACGCCGGGCACCCAGCAGTCGCCCTCGAAGACGTCGCTCGCCACGTGGTCGATGTTCAGCCTCCCGGCGTAGGTCGGCGGCACGAGGGGTCCGCAGGGCGAGACCCAGTGGAAGTCCTCGCCGTCCCCCACCCGGCGGTTCCACTCGTTGCTGCTCTCGTCGAGCCACTCCGGGACGCGGCACGGGTCGACGTTGAGGTCGCCGAGGATCACGTGGCGCGCGCCGTTGACCGCCGGCTCCCCGTCGAGATCCTCGAAGACCTGCTCGACCTGTCGCCGCCGGCACTCCATGTCCTCGGGCATCACGCCCGAGGTGCCGTGCACGGTGACGACGGTCAGCTCGCCGCCGCCGACGAGGTCGATGGTGCCGCGGCCGATGCGCGAGCCGCTGCCGCAGCCGCTCACCGTCCCGCCGTCCAGCCCCTCGAGGCAGAAGTCGTCGTCGGCGCATTGCCGGATCCGGCCGAACGCCTTGCGGACGCCGAGGCACTTGTCGTCCTTGCCGAGGTGGCAGGCCACCTGGTAGCCGCTGCCCAGCAGCAGCTGGGCCACGGTGGGGTCGCCGACGCTCCAGGTCTCGCACACGAACCCGACCCGGGCCTCCGCGGGAATTTCGGGACAGTGGCCGCTGTAGAAGACCTCCTGGAACGCCACCAGGTCCGGCTGCACCGCGGCGAGCCAGGCCCGCAGCGCCTCCACCGCCGGGACCCAGGCCGCCCCGTCGCCGTAGTACGTGTCGGAGTAGCCGGACTGTTCCTCGCCGTAGACGTCGCCGGGCACGTCGTGCGTCGTCCCCTCGGTGGTGCCGGTGTTGATCGTCGCCACCAGGAAGTGCCCGGGCGGCACGTCGGGACCGCCGCCCTCGTCGATGCCGCCGTCGTCCGCGTCCCCCGGCGGTTCGCCGTCGTCCGGGGCGTCCGGGTCGCCGTCGGGCGGCCCGTCGGGCGGAGCGTCCGGCGCGGTGTCGGCCTCCGGTCCGCCGTCCGGGCCGGCGTCGACCTCGGTCGCCGCGTCGGCGTCCGGCGGCGACACGTCGTCGGTTCCCGCGCCGTCGTCGGTTGCCGGCTCGGTCGAGC
>CAZMRP010000426.1:0-5156 GCA_964568275.1 uncultured Myxococcales bacterium | reverse complement strand
CGGAGGCTGGGGGCCGACGGAGCGGGGCGCGCCGCGGTTCTTTTGGGCGCGGAGGGGGCGGACAGGCGCCGGCGACCATGCTCCCGCGGGGTTCGGGCGGATGCACGGGCTGGGGGGGGATGGAGCCGGTGGCGGGGGGGGTCCACGGGCGGTGCGACGGAACCCGGGGCGGCATCCGGGTGGTCGACGTCGCCGCGGACGGCCAGCAACACCTGGCCCGCGACTTCCGCCTGGTCGGCGTGCCGACCTTCCTGTTCCTCGACCGGCAGGGCGAGGAAGTCGCGCGGCTCGTCGGCCAGCAGTCCGAGCTGTCGCTCAAGCAGCAGCTGTCGCTGCTGCGCGGCGAGCGCTGTCCGGGGATCGGCGCCCTCCCCGACCGCGTCGCTCCGGGCGCCGCGCCGCCGGCCCCCGCAGGAGCCAGTTGCGGCGGCACCCCGGCGTTCTTCGAGGCCGCCGCCCCGGCTTGCGAGAGCTGACCCGCCGGCGCTAGCCGCCCTCGTCGCCGCGGGCCGCGACGAACACCCCGACTACCGGCAGGTGGTCCGACCGTCCCTGCTCCAGCACCCGCACCTCGAGCGGCTCGAGCCGCGGATCGTAGACGAGGTGGTCGAACTGGAACGACAGGCTGCCTATCGAGGTCGTCCAGCGCCAGGTCTCGCGGCCCGGGTCGAACTCGTTCAGCGCGCTGGTGTACCCCAACCCGGCCAGGTGCTCGAGCGCGTCGCCGCCGGTGGTCTCGTTGAAGTCCCCCAGCAACAGCGTCGGCAGTCCGGGATCGAGCCGCGCCAGGTGCGCGCGGATCTCGGCCAGCCGGTTGTCGCCCGTCGTGAAGTACCCCGACACTACCGACCCCGATTCGCTGATCTGCGGGTGCAGGTGCACCCCCAGGAATTGGACCGGCCCGAGCGGGGTCGCCAGCACCACCCGCCAGGCGGGGAACCAGCCCTCGGCGGGCGGGTCCAGAACCTCCGCCTCGACCACCGCCCACCGCGAGAGCAGGCCCATGCCGCCCGCCGCCGGGCGGTCGACGAACTCCATCGTGGGATAGAGGTCGCCCAGTCCGTCCCGCAGCGCCCACTCCCACTCGGGGTTGGTCTCCTGCAGGAACACCACGTCGGCCGCGGCGGCCCGGATTCCGGCCACCGCCTGCGGATCTCCGGCGAGGCCGAAGTTGACGTTGTAGCTCATCACCCTCAGCGTCGGCTCGCCCGAGTCCGGCGGGCGCGCGGACCGCGGTGTCGAACTGCAGGCTCCGACGAGCAGCGCGAGGAGCGGGAACAGCCACGACCACCGGTGACGCCGACCGCCGTGTTCCCCCATCGCTCTCGACCTCCTGCCCACACGACCCCCGGCGACCCGGCGGTATTCCCCAAGAACCGCCGCGGGCGCCGCACCCACTCGTCCGTCGAACCAGACACCGGCGGACGCCTCGTGATTGGCCTTCGTGATTGGCCGCTCGGCCCTGCCGCCGGGCGTGATACGATGCCGGCGGAGGTGACGCATGGGAGGGACGACCAACACCGGGCGGCGGTTCCGCTGGACGGCGGCGCTCTGCGCGGCGGGCCTGCTGTTGCCGCTCGCGGCCTGCGGCGACGACGATTCGACGACCGACACCGGCCAGGACGACTCGGCCGGCGCCGACGCCGACGTCGGAGCCGATGCCGATGCGGACGCGGACGCCGACGTCGGGGCCGATGCGGATGCCGACGGCGACGACGTGGCCGCCGACGCCGACGACGACGCGGGCGCCGACGCGGATGCCGACGCCGACGCCGGCGGGCACTACTTCCCGCCGGGCGCGCCGTGGACCCAGGACGTCTACGACACGCCGGCGGCCGGCTACTCCGCGACGACGATCGCCGCGCTGCGGGCCGCGGGCGGCTGGGGCAACGGCGACGTGTTCCAGATCGACTTCTCGATCGAGGTGCTGCACGACGACGGGACGGCGCCGATGCTGACCTTCACCCCGACCGGGGACTTCTACGACCCGGACTGCGACCTGGTCCCGATGCCGGTGCCGGCCGGCGGCGCGCTGGAAGGGGAGACCGGCTACGAGTGTCTGTCCGACGGGGACTGCCACCTGATCGTCCACCGCGGCACGCAGCTGTACGAGATGTGGCGCGCGAACATCGTCGGCTCGGACTTCCAGGGCGGTTGCCTGGCGCTCTGGGACCTGACGCGGGTCTACGGGACCAACGGGCGCGGGGCCCAGTGCACCAGCGCCGACGCGGCGGGGTTCCCGATCGCGCCGCTGCTGTTCACGGCGGACGAGGTGGCGGCGGGGGAAATCGCGCACGCGATCCGCTTCATCCTGCCCAACAACCGGATCCGCGCGCGCCACTACGTCCCGCCCGCGACTCACGGCACGAACACCTCGGGCGGCGACGACAACCCGTGCTACGGCGTGCACTTCCGCCTGCGCCGCGACTACCCGCTGGACACCCTGCCCAACGAGGCGGCGCGGGTGGTGGCGCGGGCGCTGCAGCGCTACGGGATGTACCACGCCGACGGCGGCAACATCGCGCTGACCGCGCAGAGCGACCGCTTCACCACGGCCAAGTGGGACGGGTTGCTCGAGCCGCGGGACCTGGCGGCGCTGGACGTCGAGGACTTCGAGGTCATCGACCACGGGGCGCCGGTGTACGTGACCTACGACTGCGTGCGGGAACCGTAGCAGCGACCGGCGGGACGGGCGCACGCGCGCAGCGGCCAGCCGACGCCCGCTCGGGGCTGCGTGGAGCCCCTACTTCTTCGACTTGGCGAGCTCCTCTTCGCGCAGCACGCGACGCAGCACCTTGCCGACCATCGTCTTGGGCAGCTCGTCGCGGAACTCGACCTTGGACGGCACCTTGTAGTGCGCCATGTTCTCCTTGCACCAGCCGATGATCGACTCGGCGGTGGCGCTGCCGACGGCGTGGGGCTTGAGCACCACGAAGGCCTTGAGATCCTCGCCGGCGCCGGCCGAGGGAACGCCGATCACGGCGGCCTCGAGCACGTCGGGGTGCGAGTACAGGTAGTCCTCGACCTCCTTGGGGAACACGCTGTAGCCCTTGTGCTTGACCAGGTCGCGGGCGCGGTCCTTGATGAACGTCCAGCCCCGCTCGTTCATGCAGCCCACGTCGCCGGTGTAGAGCCAGCCGTCGCGCAGCGCCCGCGCCGACTCCTCGGGCCGGTTGAAGTATCCCTTCATCACCTGCGGGCCCTTGACGCAGATCTCGCCGACCTGGTCGTCGCCGAAGCCGAGCACCTTGGTGCCGGTCTCGAGGTCCATGATCCGGAAGTCGGTGTTGGGGAACGGCAGGCCGATCGAACCGAGCACGCGCTCCTTGCCCTCGGGCAGCTTGAACGGATTGGCGCTCGCCACCGGGGACGACTCGGACAGGCCGTACCCCTCCACGACCAGCGCGCCGAACTTCTTCTCGAAGGTCAGCTGCACTTCCCGCGGCAGCGGACCGGCGCCGGACAGGCAGCGGGTCAGCGGCTTGAGGTCGTACTGCTCGAGACCCGGAGTGTTGTTGATCTTGTTGAACAGCACCGCCACGCCGGCCATGCAGAGCTGGGTGCCGCGGCCCCACTTCTCGAGCGCCTTGGCCAGGTCGTGGAGGTTCTCGGGGGGGCGGGGGAACAGCAGCATGAAGCCGCCGGTGGCGACCGCGATGTTCATCACGCAGGTCATCGCGAACACGTGGAACAGCGGCAGCACGCCGACCCAGCCGCCCTCGCGCGGGAAGTCCGACCCGATCCAGGCCTGGCCGGACAGCGAGTTGCTGACCAGGTTCAGCGCCGTGAGCATGGCGCCCTTGGGCGTCCCGGTGGTCCCGCCCGTGTACTGCAGCACCGCCAGGTCCTCGGCCGGGTCGACCTGGACCTGCGGCACGTTCGGCGCCACGCGCACCAGGTCGGCGAACTTGAGCGCGGTCGGGGGCAGCGTGCCGGTGGGGATCTTCTTCAGCAGCTTGCCCAGCAGCACCTTCAACCCCGAGAAACCGCAGAGATCCACGATGTTGGTGCCGATGACGTGCTTGACCTTGGTCTCCGCCAGCACCTTGCCGGCCGCCTCGTAGACGGCGTCGAGCACGACGAACGCCTTGGCGCCCGAGTCGTTGAGCTGGTGCTTGATCTCCATCGGCTTGTAGGTCGGGTTGATCGCGGTGACGGTCAGCCCGAGCCGCTGGCAGGCGTAGAACGCCACGACGAACTGGTGCGAGTTGGGCAGCATCAGCGCCACGACGTCGCCCTTGACCAGCCCCAGCCGGTGCAGCGAGGTCGCGAACCGGTCGACGAGGTCGTCCAGCCGGCGGTAGGTCAGCACCGACTCGAGGAACACGATCGCCTTGTCGTCCGGGTAGCGCTTCGCCGTCTGGCGCAGCAACTCGCCCAGCCCGATCTTCGGGAATTCGATCATCTTCGGCACGCCGACCGGCCAGTCACCGTACCACGGTCGCTCGCCCAGGCTCTGTTCCGCCATCGTCCACACTCCCTGTGCGTTGGGCCGGCCGACGCGGCCGGCGCTCCCCCCTCCCCCATCGCGGCGGAGGGACCTGCTCCATATCACGCCTCGGACGCCGAATCCAACCGGCGACCGGGCGAGCTTCGGGGGATCCCCGGGAGCCCCCGTTCGTAGGTAGGGTTCGCCATGCGCGAACCCACACCCAGCCGACCCGCACCCTCCCCGACCGAGCCCGCGTCGGTCGCCGCCTCCGACACCCTCTTGCGCCGGATTCTCGACCATCGATCCGGACGGCAAGGTCCGTGGTGCAACCAGTCCTTCCAGGGACTTCTGACCCCTCTGTTCGGAATCCAGATGATGGATCTGCCGGCCCGGAGGTGGTCATGACCCGCTGCGGCGTCTGCGGCGCGGAGCAGTCCCCCGGGGCGGACCTCTGCTGGGGTTGCGGGGCCGCGCTCGACAATCCCCCAGCCCCCGAACCCCAGCCCCCGCCCGAGCCCGCGGCCCCCGACCCCCAGTCCCCAGGCCCCAGCGTCACGCCCGGACCAGGCGCCCTGCCCGATGCCCGCTCCCCGCTCCCCTCCCCGAAGTGGCTCTTCGCCGTCGCCGGTGTGCTGGTCGGCGTCGCCGCCATCCTCTGGGTGGTGCTGCAGTTCTCGCGCGGGGACGACCGAGGGTCCGCGAGCGGCCCGGAGCGCGCGGCGAC
>CAZMRP010000425.1:0-5166 GCA_964568275.1 uncultured Myxococcales bacterium | reverse complement strand
GCTCCGGCTGCAATCGTAGTCGTCGCAGTCGGTGAAGCCGTCCCCGTCGTTGTCCACGTCGTCGCTGCACAGCGCGTTGGTGTTCTCCGCCTCTGCGTCGGCATCCGCATCTGCATCCGCGTCCGCATCCGCGTCCGCATCCGCGTCCGCTCCGGCCTCGCCGTCGAGCGTCGTTCCGTCGTCGCGCGCGTCGTAGACGTCGTACACGTCGTCGTCGTCCACACCACAGCCGAAGGTCAGGGGCAACAGGGACAGCAGGGACAGCAGGGTCGTCTTGCGCATCTTCGTTCGCTCCTCTCGCCGGAGGAGGTAGCACCCAAACTGCGTTCCGACAAGCCCGGTGCGGCCGACATGCCGACCGCGGTGCCTGCGATCCCTGGGTTCCCTAGAAATGGTCCATGTCCACGACGCGGGTGCGCTTGCGGTCGCGACAGATCTCGACGTGCTTGCGCACCTCGTCGCGAAGCGCCTGGGTGTTCGGCAGGCCGGCCAGCTTCAGCTCCGGCGTCGTGCGATCCGACGTCACGATCACCAGGTCGGCGCGGCCGACGAGACGCAGGAAGAACGGCTGCAGCACGTTGAGGTCGTCGACCCGGTACAGTTCGAGGTTGTCCGTGCGGCGCGAGAGGATGCCGGACGAGGACAAGATGCGTTCGGTGGTCAGCTTGTACTTCGTCGTACGCGTCAGCAGATAGGTCCTCAGGACCACGAACAGCGGGACGACAAGCAGCACGGCCAGGATCAGGCCGATCGGCCGGCTCCACGACCCCAGGAAGCCGGGAGTTCCCCAGCGCAGGTAGCCGGCGCCGATGCCGAGGACGACGATCGCGACGCCCCAGAGGAGGTAGGTGCCGAAGTTCGTCCACTGCGAGGGCGAGCCCTCCCAGACCGTCGACTCCTCGGGCGCCGGGGCCGCTGGTGTCTCCGGCGTCGACGGACTCGTCGAGGTCGTCGGGGTCGTCGGTTCATCCGCCATCGGTGCCTCCCGGTGCGGCGAGCGCCGGGGCGTTGCATCCCCCGGTCCGGCCACGCCACACGTTGCGCGTACGTTAGCACGACCCGACACCGCGGAGAATCGTTCCCCCGCGGTACCCGCGCGGTACCCGGTACCGGTCCCAGGTCAATTGCCGGCGACCGCCTCGCACCGCTCCCAGCCACCTCAGAATGGTGGGGACGGCCCCGCGGGTACTCCTTCCGAAGTCCATTCAGCCAGCCGACGGTTTGAAACGGACGATGCGATTCGACGGTCCTGGCAGAAGCACGCAGGCCTGGACACACCGCTGCCCTTGCGGTTGCTACGCCGCGCGGGCTCCGCTTGTGGCGCCCGGTCAGCTGGGGGGCGGCGGGTGGGACGCCGATGCCGGCGTCGGCAGACAGGTGGCGCCGTGGCGGACGCGCATCAGCCACGTCCCCTCGGGGAAGACCACCGTGTGGTCGCCGCCGCGCCACTGCATCCACGCCGTGCGGTACAGCCGCGTGAACGAGGTCCACCGAGCGATCGCCTCGACACGCACGTCAGCCTGCACGCCGGCGACCCGAGGGTTGATCCGCCGGCGCGGCTCGCGCGTGGCAGGACGACTCTCGGGGTCGCAACGCAGCACCCCGTCCATACCCAGGTAGGTCCTGCCCTCGCGGCGATGCTGGGCCCGCAACTCCGTCTCCCGTGCGATAACTCGCCCGCGCACCAGGGCGTCGAGTTGGGCCGGCGTCTGGTCCTCGAAGCTGGACAGCGGCGTCAGGGTGAGACGGACCTCCACAGGCAGCTTGCTGCCGATACCGAAGAACTGCCCGTCCGGACGCACGAAGGTCCGGGTCTCGCCGAACTTCCACCGCACGCTCGTCGCTCCCGTCCAGCGGCGGGCGTGGTCGACCAGGCAGGCGGCGACCGGGTTGGCCAGGATGTAGACCAGCTTCGAGAGCCGGTCCTCGGGCGTCTCGAGCCGCGCGGCGCTGTAGCTCCCGGGCGCGAAGAACGACTCCCAACGCCCCCAGTGGGCGTTGAGCGCCCGGGCAAGGAGTCCGTCGAACCGCTCCATGAACACGGGCAGCAGACCGTCGGGGTCGGTCAGCAACAGGTGGAAGTGGTTGCTGAGCGCCACGAACCCGTGAATCAGGATGTTGCACTCGGTGGCGGCGTAGGCCAAGCAGTAGAGGAAGACTCGCGTGACGATCGCTTCCGGCAGGAGCAGGAGTCGCCGATCCGCACACCTGCGGCTGGCGAAGATGGTGGAGCCCGGAATGATCTGACGCGGCAAGGACACCGGCCGCAACCTCCGGGAACGGCTGAAGCACGGACCGCGCCAGTTCCCGGCCCTCCAGAACGCGCGAAATCACGGCGCTTGCCTCGGCGCCGATTGGCGGAACGGCGGCGGAACGGCGGCGGACGGGGCGAAACTACCGTTTGGTCCGACCGCGTCGTCCGGTGGGTTGTTCGGAGAATAGGGAAGACCCGGCCGGACTCGGTCGGCACACGAACGGCCTATCGGTCCCTTGGACCAAGCCGCTGCGATACCAAACCACCACGCTTGGCCAACTAACCTGGGTCGGGCTCGGGGGGCTCGCGTGGGTCGGGCTCGGGGGGCTCGAGCGGCCCGCTCACAGGTGACGGGACAACTCCTCGACGGCGCGGCGCGGGCGCGCGGGCGGCGACTCGGCCGCTCGGCCGACCGGCAATAGCGCCACGGGGATCTCGCCCTCGGTGCAGTCGAGCGCCCGGGCCGCTGCGGCCGTATCGAAGGCGCCGACCCACACGCTGCCCCAGCCGAGCGAGGTGGCGGCAAGCATGGCGTAGGTGGTCGCGATCGTGGCGTCCTGGACCGCGTACAGTTCCGACCCACGCTCGTCGTACCGCGCGCCGGAGACGGCGGGACGGGCGACGAAGGCCAACACGACCGGTGCCTGCTCGACCCACGGTTGTCCGCCGGCGGCGGCGGCCAGCGCCGCACGACGGTGCGGGTCCCGCACCACGACCACCTCGTAGGCCTGCAGGTTCCCCGCCGTCGGACAGAGCCGCACCGCCGCGAGGATCCGCTCGACAGCGGCGTCATCGACCTCCGCGGCGGCGTACTGCCGGATGCTCCGGCGGGTTTCGACCAGGCCGTGGAACGCGTCGTAGCTCATCAAATCCTCCGGGCCCGCTGCGTCGGCGGGCGGCGCGGCCGCCGAGACCTCGCTCGGCGGCAGAACAGCGGCCGCCGAGACCTCGCTCGGCGCCGCTTCGGCGCGGCCGCGGCGCTCGCACGAGCTGCCGATCGACAGCGCGGCGAGCGCGACGAGCAGGGGCGCCACCCGCGCGCCCCGACGACGACGTCGGTCCTGCCGTTCGACTACGTCTCCCCGCCTTCCTCGTCGCATCGAGCCCTCCCATCGGCCCCAGCCTACGCGGTGCGCGCGCGGCCGTCGAGTCACCTCGCCCACCTCTGGTGACCTGTCGCGACCGTGTTCCGATTGACCCTGGCCCCGCGGGTCGCTAGGGTCCGCGGCCGTGATTCTGCTGTCCGCCGACGGGGTGGGATTCGGCTTCCCGGGCCACCACCTGTTCGAGAACGCCTCGCTGTCGGTGCAGGAGGGCGAGCGCATTGCGCTGGTGGCGCCCAACGGCGCCGGCAAGACCACCTTCCTGCGCATCCTGCGCGGGGTGCTCGAGCCCGACGACGGCCGCATCGCCACCGCCAAGGACGTCACGGTCGGGATGCTGGACCAGGAGCGCGAGCTGGCCGAGGCGGCCACCGTCGGCCAGGCGCTGGCGCTGCCCTTCGGCGAGATGCTCAACCGCAACCGCGACGCGGTGACGCTGGCCGCGCAGCTCGAACACGGCGACAAGCGGGTCTGGCACGAGTACTCCGCGGTGCTGGGACAGCTCGAGCTGGAGGGCGGCTTCTCCGTCGGCCACCGCATCGCGGCGCTCGGCGCCGACGTCGGCTTCACCGAGGACGACTTCCCGCGCCTGCTGTCCACCTTGTCGGGCGGCGAGCGGCGCCGCCTGGCCCTGGCCCAGCTCCTGCTCCGCGCACCGTCGGTGCTCCTGCTCGACGAGCCGACCAACCACCTCGACATCGAGCAGATGGAGCGGCTCGAGCAACGGCTGATGGCCTACCGCGGCGGCGTGCTGTTCGTCAGCCACGACCGCACGTTCCTGACCCGCATGGCCACGCGGGTCGCCGAACTGACCGACCAGGGGCTCACCGACTACCCGTTCGGCTACGAGAAGTACGTCGAGGAGCGCCGGGTCCGGATGGACCACGCCTGGAAGGCCTACGAGCTGCAGGTGGCGGAGATCCACCGGCAGGAGGAGTTCATCCGCCGCAACTTCGCCGCGCAGAAGGCCAAGCAGGCCAAGAGCCGCGAGCGGGCACTGCTGCGAATCGACAAGCTCGAGCGGCCGCGGGACATCTGGGGGCCCCCGTCCGCGCGCAAGCTGCGCTTCCCCGAGGCGCCCCGGCCCGGCCGCGTGATCCTGACGATCGACAACCTGGCCTGGGGCCCGCCGGGCCGCGTGCTGCACCGCAACCTCAGCCTGACGCTCCAGCCCGGCGAGCGGCTCGGCGTGATCGGTCCCAACGGCTCCGGCAAGACGACCCTGTTGTTCGCCATCGGCGCCGCCTTCGACCGTGGGATGGCCGAAGCGGGCCGCATGCAGATCGTCGAGGGCGCGGTGCGCCTCGGCCACAACGTCGCCGCCGGCTACACCGACCAGACGCTGGCCGACCTCGACCCGAACAAGACGCTGATCGACTCGGTGCGCGAGATCCGCGGCGAGATGCCGAGCGACGCGGCCCGCGAGTACCTCGGCCAGTTCCAGTTCCACAACGAGCACACCGGTCGCGATGTCGGCTCGCTGTCCGGCGGCGAGAAGGCCCGCCTGGCCCTCGCCCGCCTGCTGCTCGCCCCGCGCAACCTGCTGCTGCTCGACGAGCCGACCAACCACCTCGACATCCCCTCGCGGGAGATCCTCGAGAACGCGCTGGTCGAGTTCCCGGGCGCCGTCGTGCTCGTCTCCCACGACCGCACGTTCCTCGACAAGGTGACCACCCGCGTGCTGCACATGGACCGGACGGGACTCGACCCGCAGATGGGCGGGTACACCGAGTTCGTGGAGCGTCGACGGCGCGCGGCGCGCCAGGCGGCGGAGACCGCCCGCCGCCCCTCCGCCCCGCCCCCCGCCGC
>CAZMRP010000424.1:0-5171 GCA_964568275.1 uncultured Myxococcales bacterium | reverse complement strand
CGCACCGCACCAGGCGACGACCGGGCACTCGGCGCACCGCGGCCCGCGCGGCACGCAGACCAGCGCCCCCAGCTCCATCAACGCCTGGTTCCACTCGCCGGCGGTGCCGTCGCGGGGCACCAGCTCCGTCGCGAGCCGTTGCAGCCGTCGCGCCGTCGCGCCGTCGCGCGGGTCGCCGCGCAGGCGGAACCAGCGGGCCAGAACCCGCGCCACGTTGCCGTCCACCAGCGCTGCGGGTCGGTCGAAGGCGATGCTGGCCACCGCCGCCGCCGTGTAGGCCCCGACCCCGGGCAGCTCCCGCAGCGCCGCCGGGTCCGCCGGCAGCCGACCGCCGTGCCGCTCGCGGACCGTCCGGGCCGCCGCCTGCAGATTCCGCGCCCGGCGGTAGTACCCGAGCCCCGACCAGAGCGCGAGCACGTCGTCCTCCGGCGCCGCCGCCAAGGCCTCGACCGTCGGGAAGCGGTCGAGGAACCGCCGCCAGCGGTCTGCCACCACCGCGACCCGCGTCTGCTGCAGCATGAACTCGGACACCAGGATCGCGTACGGGTCGCGCGTCCGGCGCCACGGCAGGTCCCGCCGGTGGCGACGGTACCAGCCGAGGAGCGCGGTCCGTCGTCGCTCCGTCCCGCCGTCGCCGGTCGCCCGCGGCTTCATCGCCCGGCAGGCTAGCATGGACGCTCGGGTCGACGCTCTTGGCCTTCGGCGGCTGGCTGTCGGCCGGGTCGGTCGTTCGGGACGATGCGGTTGGTCGCTCGAACCGAGGGACGGACGGAGGGTGGCGGCGGGCGCGGTACCCTGCCGGCCCGTGCGGGCGCGCGGCCGAAGTGGTAGGCTGACCTCGCCGAATGCGAGGTGGACGATGGGCACACGGGGGCTCGCAATCTGGGTGCTACTGCTCGGCGCCCCGGCCGCCGGCTGCGGCGGCGTCGAGTCCGGGGGCGACGTCGGCCGCGACGACGCGACGCCGGCCTGCCCCGACTACGATCATCGCGGCGGCGCCTGCACTTCGCCCGGGCAGGTCTGCGACTACCCGGACGAGCTCGGTTGCGGTCCGGATCGGTGCACTTGCACGGACGGCTTCTTCGTCTGCGTCGGCGGCGGCTGCGACGGAGGCGAGGAGGTCGAGGACGGCGGCTCCTCCGAGGTCGTTTCCGACGTCGTCCCGGACCTCGGTCCCGAGGTCGCTCTCGACGTTCCACCCCCGGCGTGCGATTCCGTCGCCGGCAGCGGCTTCTCGCTCGCCTTCCGCCCCGCGGCCCCGTGGGTCGGCGGCGCGACCCGCGTCTCCGTCACCGGACCCGACGGGTTGACCAACGTGGCCGTCGAGGCGAGCGGGCCCGGGGCCTCGCCCGCGCCGACCTGGATCGGCGTCGACGGCAGCGGGCCCTTCACCTGGAGCTGGTCCATCGTGTTTCCCGCCGCGGGCGCGTGGTGCGTCACCTTCCGCGCCGACCCGGACGGCACCGTCTACCAGCGGGCGCTCGTGACGGTCGCGCCCGATGCCCCGCCGGCCGCCCCGTTCAAGGTCGTCTCCAACCACCAGTGGACCTGCGAGGAGGAGTACACCTTCGCGATCAACGTCGACACCGTGGTGCTGGACGAGACCGGCGCGCCGCTGCCCGGGGTGCGCGTGCTGGTGGAACACGCGCCGTGCGAGACCGCCGCCGACCACCCGCCGCCCACCGAGGTCACGACCGGGGACGACGGCACGGTGCGCTGGGAGAACTACAACCCGCGCTGCTTCTTCCACGAGCGGGTGGCGGACGGGCCGAGCGACACGGCGATCGAGATCTACACCGGGATCTGGGAGGAGCAGGACGCCGCCGGCGGCGGCACCTGCAACTACTGCAGCACCTACGCCGAGAACGTCTGGGGCCACTGGAGCTACACGATCACCTTCCAGCGGGTGCCGGGCGCCGTCGAGCTGTGCGAGGGGCCGACGGACCACGCCGGCCAGGCCGCCTGCTCGCCGCTCCTGCACTGGGAGGAGCCCGCGGCCGCCTGCACCCCGTTGTGACGGTGCCGCTCAGAGCTCGGGCTCGATCGATGCCTCGGCCGGCTGGAACCACGGCGCGGTGGCCCGCACGGCGATCGGCGCCGGGCCGTCCGGGATGAAGCGGAAGACCACGTCGCCGTCGGCGTCGGTCGTGCCGCGGACGGTGAAGTCGCGGTCCTTGTGCGCCACGACCGTCACGCCGGGGGCCGGGATGCCCCCCGGCTCGGCCACGTGCACCGTCAGCTCCTGCCAGCCCGGTCCGTAGGTCTCCGGGACCGTCAGCTCGATCGGGCGGGGCGAGGTGGTCCACATCGGCAGCGCGGGGTCGCCGAGCAGCAGCACCTCGAGCAGCGTGAACCACTCCGTCTCGTCGGAGATCGGCATCGGGACGCCGCGGACCACCAGGTTCATGTCGCGGATGTGGGCCCGGCCGTAGTTCACCGCCTCGCCCAGCCGCGTCAGCCCCTCCTCGAACATCGCGCGGTAGAACGCATCCAGGAACTGCACGCCGCCCACCGGGCCGAGGCCGATCGCGGTGTTGCCGACGTAGCCCACGGCGCCGCAGGGACCCGTGATCAGCAGCTCGGCCGCCGAATCCTGGTCCCGTTCCTGCTCGGTCCACAGGTCGAACGTCCCGTCGTTGGCCACGTCGGCGAAGTTGCCCGACAGGCAGGCGCAGCTCGCCAGCACCGTCGGCATCGCGTTGTCCAGCCCGCGAACCCAGTCGCCGTCCAGCGGGTTGGCGAGGTTCCAGTGGGAGCCGTGGCCGTTGTGGAACGACAGCGGGTAGCCGTCGAGCAGCCGCTGGGCCACGCGCCGCGCCGAGATCGTCTCGCCGCCGTAGGTCGCCACCGCCTCGTCGGTCGTGTACAGCCGCGCCGCGTTGTCCCGGAACTCCGGCGGGAACACGTCGGCGATCGTCAGCTCCATCGCCTCCGCGCCGTCGACGTCGCCGACCAGGGCCAGCGTCGTGGCCAGGTCGCTGAAGAACAGCGGGTAGCCCCCGCGCCGGTTGGCGTCCGCCTCGTAGACCACCACCTTGCCCACGAAGTTGGCGACCTCCGCCGCGTTCCCCGCCGGCACCCGCCCCACCGCCAGCTCCGCCTGCCGCAGCTCCTCCAGCGTCAGGTCCTGGTTCCGCTCGCCCCACCGGCCGTCGTGGTCCGCGTCCCAGTCGGCGTCGAGCTCCGCGAAGAACAGCTCCGCCGGGCCGTTGGTCGTGAACGTCCCCGAGAACGGCACCGTCACCGAGGCCTCGACCCGCCGGAACGGCATCAGCTCGGCGTCCCCGCCCAGCAGCGCGAACCGCAGCCCGCCCCCGAAGTGCCGCTCGCGCAGGAAGTTCCGCACCTGGTCCGCCTCGTCCGCACCCCCCGCCCACGCGAACACCTCGTCCGTCGTCACCACCCGCGTCGTGATGCCGCTCAGCGTCCGGTGGCGCGCGTAGGGCTGCCAGGCGTCGGCCAGCTCCCACGGCGTGATCACCAGCATCTCCGGGTCCAGCTCCGACAGGTCGTTCTCCGTGCGGCGCCCCACCGGGTCCGGGGCGTACCAGGCGGGGTCGACCGAATCGGTCGGCGCGTCCGTCGGAGTCTCCGTCGGCGCGTCTCCCGGTACGTCGGCGTCCGCGTCGGCCGCCGGCGTCGCATCGTCGCCGCAACCGCCGAGCAGCAAGCCGGCCAGCCAGCACCAGGAACACCACGCTCGTCGACTCATCCGACACCTCGTTCCGTCGGGGCGCAGCCTAGCCTGCGCCGGGCCGTTCGTCCACGTCCCGGCGCCCGCGCCGCGGCCGATTTCCCGAGAATTCCGCTTGCGAGCCGCGCCCAAGGGCGCTATACGCCCAGCGTCCGGGGGGCCCGGGGGATCGGGCGCCCGTCGAGGAACGGGGCGGGACCGGAAGTCCCGCGCGTCCAGAAGGAGAGGAAGATGGCCAAGAGACTGATGCTGCTCGCTTTGCTGGCCGGGATCGGCACCTTCGGGCTCGCCGGTTGCGGCGACGACGATTCCGGCGACGACGCCACCGACACCGACACCACCGGCGCCGATGCCGACGCGGACGCCGACGCCGACGCCGATGTCGAGGCCGACGGCGAGGAACTCTGCGACCCGCCGTGCGACGCCGACGCCTGCCAGGAGTGCGTCGGCGGCACCTGCCAGCTGCGCTGCACCCGGGGCGAGACCTGCGACGGCGCCGGCAACTGCGTGCCGATCGCGACCGGCGAGGTCGGCTCCCCCTGCCTGGGCGACGCCGACTGCGACGTCGGCTACTGCCTCACCGAGTTCGCGATGGGCACCCCCGGCGGCTACTGCGTCACCGACTGCGCCGAGGACGGCTCCTGTGCCGAGGGCTTCTGCGTCTCGGCCGGCTCGCTGAGCTTCTGCGCCGCCACCTGCACCGGCTCCGACTGCCGCGCCGGCTACGAGTGCGTCGACCTCACCGACGCCAGCGTCTGCTGGACCAACTGCACCGACGACGCGCAGTGCACGTCGACCACCCACTGCGAGATCACCGAGACCGGCGGCTTCTGCACCTGCCCCTCGGGCGAGCACCTCAACGAGGAAGCCACCGACTGCATCTACGACGACTGCGACTACCTCGACTGCCCCAGCCGGAACATGGACTGCGACCCGGCCGGCGGCTGCAGCGGCGACTGCGCCGCCTGCGACGGCTGCGTCCCGGCGACCTACGTCGAGTCGACCAACCACTGCTACCCGGCCGGCGCGACCTGGGGCGGCCCCTGCGAGGAGAACGCCGACTGCCCCGGCACCGGCATGCCGGGCAGCGACACCGTCTGCGACCCGAGCGGCGGCGGCAACTGCATGCAGTTCAACGGCCCGGACTTCGTCGCCGAGGGGAGCCCGTGCACCGGCGACGCCGGCAGCGTCGGCATCATCCTCTACGACTTCTTCGGCAACCCCTACGAGATCTGCGCCATGGGCTGCGCCACCTCCGCCGACTGCCCCGCCGGCCTGGCCTGCGGCGCCACCGAGGGCGGCGTCAACTACTGCTGGCCGATCGGCGACTGCGCCACCGACGGCTGCAACGACCCGTCGTCCACGCTGTACTGCAGCGACGACGGCGCCTGCTACACCGACGGCTGCGCCGGCGACCCCTGCGCCGCCGTCGCCAACGCCACCGGCGTCTGCGTCAACGAGGCCAACGACTACCGCT
>CAZMRP010000423.1:0-5174 GCA_964568275.1 uncultured Myxococcales bacterium | reverse complement strand
CGGGCGGTACCGAGCGTGAGGGTCGGGGCGAGCTCGTCGAGGTAGCGGTCGAGCGCGATGCCGTCCGGGCCGGCCTGCAGCTCGCCCCGGAACCCGTCGGGACCGGCGGCGAGGCGCACGGCCAGCCGGTCGCGGTCCTGGGCCAGCGCGAGCTCCGCGTCGACGAAGCGCCCGCTGCGGGACGACAGGCCCCCCGAGAACTCGACCCGGTCGCCGCGCGCCACGCCGCCGATCCGCTCCAGCTCGACGGCGCCGGCGGCGCGGGACTCGGCGCGGTACGAGCCGCGGCCGGCGAGCACGACGGCGTCGAGCGTGGCGAAGCGGACGTCGAGACGCGCGGGCTGGAGGTCGACGCGGACGCGGACGTCGGCGAGGTGCACGTCGGGCAGGTCGAACAGCCAGCCGCCCGGCTGCTCGGGCCCGACGGCGTCCTCCGCGGACGGCTCGCGAAAGGCGCGCGCCAGGCCGACGTAGGTCTTGCGCTTGCGCACGACGATGTCGACGCCTCGGGCCTCGACGCCCGTGAACCGCACGACGCGCTCGAGCAGCAGCGGGAGGTCGACCTTGGCGGCGGCCTCGGCCACGCGGATCACCTCGTAGCCGGCCGGGTCGCGGATCACGACGTTGGCGAGGCGCACGGTGCCGAACAACGTGCCGCCCCGGTAGTCGAACTCGATCGAGCCGGGGATCCCCTCGTCGATCGATTGGACCACGCGCGACACGACCCAGCGGCTGCCGGTCTCGGTGCCGAGCAGGAACAGCAGCAGGCCGCCGGCCAGCAGCGCGAGCACGAGCAGCGCGACCAGCGCGCGCAGGGACCAGCGCAGGAGGCGGCGGCGCCAGCGCCCGCGGGTCGTGAAGAGGAAGCGGGTCACGCGCGCCATGGCGCGACCTCCGCTCCGCCCGGCGGCGACCCGCGGGGCATCAGAAGGCCTCCCCGATCGTGAGGTGGAACGAGACGGGTCCGACGTCGCCGAGGCGCGGGTCGTCCACGAGGGGTACGCCGATGTCGAGCCGGATCGGCCCGACGGCGGTCTGGTAGCGCAGGCCGGCGCCGACGCTGGGATGGAACTGGCGGATCGACTCCGGGTAGACCGTGCGGAACGCGCCGTCGAGCACGTTGCCCGCGTCGAAGAACGCGGCGGCGCTGAGCCCGCCCACGATCCGCACGCGCAGCTCGGCGGAGAACTCCCACAGCGTGTTGCCGCCGGCCGGAGGCACGGCCTGGCCTTCCGGCACCCGCTCCACGCACTCCGGCTCGTCCTCCGGGCAGGAGAACCAGGTGCCGATGCTGCGGTACGGGTAGCCGCGGATGCTGTTCGCGCCGCCCGAGAACAAGCGCTCGTCCGGCGGCGCCAGCGACTCGTCGTCGAACGGCAGGACGAACCCGGAGGCCACGCGCAGCACCAGCGTCACCCGTTCGTGCAGCTCGTAGTAGCCGCGCAGGTCCTGCTTGATCAGCAGGTAGCGGTAGAAGTCCCGGGCGGCGTCGGCGTCGTAGGCCCCGCCGCTCGGATCGACGCCCATCCGCACCAGCAGCGAGACATAGTGGCCCGAGCGGGTCTGGAGCGGGTCGTCGCGCAGGTCGAGCGTGGCGATGGCGTCGAGCAGGTACAGCAGGTACGGGACGTCGGCCACGGCGTCGGGGTTGGTGACGTTCCACAGGTCGACCCAGCGCACGCCGTTGTGCAGGCCGAGCGACCAGATCCGGTTGCGGAAGGTGCGCTCGGCGCCGACCCGGGCCTGGATCGCGTGGGTCGAGTACTCCGGCGAGACCGGCTCGGCCTCGTACTTCAGCGAGCCGACGAACGACAGGCGCAGGTCGTCCTCGTGCGGCTGGCGGAAGGTGAGCACGGTGCCGCCGAAGGGCCCGAGGCTGATGTTCTCGAGGTCGCCGAAGTTGAAGGCCCAGCCGAAGCGGTTGGCCCAGACGATGCGACGCAGCCCGCCGAACAGGTTGCGGTGCTCCCAGCGCGCGGTCAGCTCGACCTGCTGCCGCTCCTGCTCGGTGGCCAGACCGCCGCCGAGCTTGAGCCGCTGCATGTCGCCTTCCTCGAGGTGCACGGCGAGGTCGACGACGCCGCGGTCGGGCGCGGCGCCCGCGCTGCCCGGCGGCCGCGGGACCTCGTCCAGCTCGACGGCGGAGAACAGCCCCGCGGCGACCAAGGCGTCGCGCGCCTCCTGGATCGCGGCGGCGGAGTAGACCAGGCCGGCGCCGATGCCGATCTCGTTGCGAATCGGCGGCTCGGGCACGTCCTCCAGTCCGTCGATCAGCACCTCGCCGAAGTCCGCCGGCGCGCCGGGCTCCAGACGCACCTCGACCGTCGCGGTGTCGGTCGCCGGGTCGACGCGCACGGTCCCCTCGGCCACGGCGCCGGGGTAGCCGCTGTTGCGTAGCACCCGTCGCAGCCCGTCGCGCGTCGCGTCCCAGTCGTCCTCGGTGATCCGGCGCCCCTCGGCCACGCGCAACGCCTCGCGGATGTCGGCCTGCACCGGCGGCGGGAGGTCGTCGAGACCGACGAAGGTCAGCCGTTCCAGGATCGTCGGCGGCCCCTCGGTCACGTGGAACGTCAGCACCACCCCGTCGCCCTCGGGGGCCCAGCGCAGCGACACCGCGTCGAGGGTCGCGTGGTAGTAGCCGAAGGCGCGGTAGATCCGGGGGATGCGGGGGACGTCGCGGTCGAACAGCAGCGAGTCGAGGTACCGCTCGTCGCCCCAGGCGTACCCGTCCTCGGCCTCCAGCGCCAGCCGCTCGAGCAGCTGCTCGTCCGTGACGCCGTCGTTGCCCTCGACCACCATCCCCCGCAGCCGCAGGCGGCCGTCGGTCGTGGCGCAGGAGGCGAGCAGCAGGGCCGGGAGCAGCAGGGTCCGGACGAACGCCGCCGGCGTTGCCGGGCATGCTCGAGGCACACGACGACCCAGGGAACTCATCCTGGCCGGGATCATGACGGATCGGGCGGAATTGAGGAAGAAATCGGAAACGCTCGCCGCGGTTCCGTGGTGTACTACGGGGTCGAGGAGGCACCGACGATGACACCCGCCGAACCGACCTACACCACGACCTACGCGATCAAGGTGATGGGGGCCACCTGGAACTACGCGCTGGACGACCGCGGCCTGAAGGTCGACGCCGCGCTGCGCCACGACTTCGTGCCCTGGGAGCAGGTGCGCGGCGCGGCCTTCGGCACGCTGCACGGGGCCCCGGTGCCCGGCGCGGTCGGCGAGGTGGCCCAGCTGCTGGTGTCGGTGCAGGAGCCGGGCCGCCGCAAGCCGCGCCTCAAGCGCTACAACGTCCGGCTGGGCGAGCCGGAGGCGGTGCGGCTGGCCGAGGAGCTGACGCGCCGGCTGGGCCCCCGTTGGCTCGGGGTCGGCGAGTTGAACCCGACCACGCGGAAGCTCGGCCACTCCACCGCCTGGGCCGCGATCCTGGCGGTCGCGCTGGTGGCGGCCATCGCGGCGGCGGTCGTGATCGTGGCCGTCGTGCGGGGCTGAGCCCGCCGGCTGGCAATCCCGCCGGGGCTCGCGTATATCGCCGGGACGTCCGCGCGGGAATGCCGGCGCGGCGGAGGAGGCACGGGTGGGTCTGCGTGACGAGCCGCTGCTGGTCTTCGACGGTGCCTGCGGCACCAACCTGCAGGAGCTGGCGATCCCGGCTTCGGCCTGGGACGGGCGCGAGGGGTGCAACGAGCTGCTGAACCTGACGGCGCCCGAGGTGATCCAGTCGCTGCACGCGTCGATGCTGGACGCGGGCGCGACGGTCGTCGAGACCGACACCTTCGGCGCCAACGCCATCGTGCTGGCGGAGTACGACCTGGCGGACCGGGTCGAGCGGCTCAACCACGCCGCCGTGGAGAACGCCCGGCGGGCCATCGCGGGCCGTCCGCGCCGCTACGTGGCCGGGTCGATCGGACCGACGACCAAGCTGCCGTCGCTGGGGCACATCGGGTTCGACGAGCTGTACGCGGTCTACGCGACGCAGCTGCGGGCGCTGGTCGAGGCCGGGGTCGACGCGCTGATCGTGGAGACCTCGCAGGACCTGCTGCAGGCGAAGACCGCCGTGATCGCGGCGCTGGAGACCGCCGCGGAGCTCGGGCGGGACCTCCCGGTGCTGGTCTCGGTGACGGTGGAGCCCACCGGCACGCTGCTGGCCGGGGCGGACCTCGGGGCCGTGGCGGCGACGCTCGCGCCGTTCCCGCTGTTCTCGCTCGGACTGAACTGCGCCACCGGACCGGAGAACATGGCGCCCCACGTGCGCGCGCTGGCGCGGGCCTGGCCGCGACGGCTGTCGGTGATCCCCAACGCCGGGATGCCGGAGGTGGTCGACGGCCGGACGCGCTACGGGCTCGAGCCGACGGCGTTCGCCGCGGCGCTGCGGCGCTACGTCCTGGAGGACGGCGTCTCGATCGTCGGCGGCTGCTGCGGCACCACGCCGGGCCACATCCGTGCGCTGGCGCAGGCGGTGGCGGGGCTGGTGCCGGCGACGCGGACGACGCGCGAGGTTCCGGCGCTGGCCAGCGCGTACCACGCGGTGGAGCTGCGGCAGGACCCGACCCCGCTGCTGGTGGGCGAGCGGGCCAACGCCAACGGCTCGAAGCGCTTCCGCGACCGGCTGCTGGCGGACGACCTGCCGGGCGCGCTCCGGGTGGCCCAGGAGCAGGAGCGCGACGGCGCGCACGCCGCCGACCTGTGCGTGGCCTACGCCGGCCGCGACGAGCGGGCCGACCTGACGGCGCTGACGCGGCTGTTCGCGACCGCGCTGCGCATCCCCGCCGTGCTCGACTCGACCACCCCCGCGGTGCTCGAGGCCGGCCTGAGGCTGCACCCCGGCCGCTGCCTGCTCAACTCGGTCAACCTCGAGGACGGCGGCGCGAACCTCGACCGCGTCTGCGGCGCCGCGAAGCGCTTCGGCGCCGCGGTGGTGGCGCTGACCATCGACGAGCGCGGGATGGCGCAGACCGCGGAGGACAAGCTGGCGGTCGCGCGGCGGATCCACGAGCGGGCCGTCGGGCGCCACGGGCTGCGTCCGTCCGACCTGCTGTTCGACGCCCTGACCTTCACGCTCGGCGCCGGCGACGAGAAGCTCCGCCGCTCGGCGCTCGAGACCCTCGAGGCGATCCGGCGGATCAAGGCCGAGCTGCCCGGGGTCGGGACGATCCTGGCCGTCTCCAACGTCC
>CAZMRP010000422.1:0-5193 GCA_964568275.1 uncultured Myxococcales bacterium | reverse complement strand
GCCTGCTGCTGACCGACCCTCCGTATGGGATTGACGCGGCGGCGGACAAGCGCGAGCTGCTGGTGCCGTACGTCCAGTACGGCCTGGACCTGTACGGGATGTGGCGGGGCGGCGTGACCTGGCCGCCGAACGGCGGGCACAGCGAGGGGCGCAAGCTGCCGATCGTGTTCGCGGCCCTGCTGCTCGACGACCCGGCGATGCAGGCGGCGGTGGCGGCGGCCGGCGACGGCGACTTCGGCGAGAACGGCGGGATCTACACCTCGGCGGAGACCGGCGCGGCGTTGTACGGCCAGGCGCAGAACGAGGAGGGTTACTGGCGCAACATGGTCTTCGACACCGGCTCGCGGACCCTCTCCGACCCGTACGAGCAGATCGACGGCGGCTACCGGCCCGCCGACAGCTACCAGTTCTGCTGCACGTCGATGGTCTGGAAGTCCACGGCCGTCGCGCTGCGGCTGTTGCCGGAGTTGGAGCCGGTCTGGAACGACGCCGAGTTCCTGGAGTACGTGGACCGCTGGGTCGAGCACGGGGCGTGGACGCAGCCCGACCCGTGCGCCCCGGCGGACGGCGTCTGCGCGGGCGGGGACCACGCCGGCGCGCCGTGCACCACGGCCTCCGCGGCGACGGTCTGCACCGGCGCCGACGCCGGCTGCGATCTGACCGTGAACTGGGACGCGCACTACGGCGTGACCTACGGCCCGGACGGCTCGGGCTGGTGCATCCTCGATGCCGAGCCGAGCGACGGCACGGGGCGCTATCCGGATCGGCACGGCGCCGCGGCGAACGACGGCCACTACCAGAGCGGCTTCGCCAACGAGTTGTGGGACGCCTACGTCCGCTGACCGTCAGCGCCGCCGGCGCAGCAGGGCGAGGCCGAACCACAGGGCGAGCAGGGTCGCTCCGCCGGGCGCGGCCGGAACGGCGCAGCCGCAGCCGTCGTCGCCCCCGCCCGGCTCGTCCCCGTCGGTGTCGCCGTCGAGCCCCGCGTCGGCGTCGGCCGCGACGTCGGCGTCCGCGTCGGCGTCGCCCGGGCCGCCGTCCGGCTCGACGGTCGGCACGAGGTTGAGCACGACGTAGTCGCCGTCGCGGTCGAAGCCGGTGGCCGCGCCGTTCACGTCGACGGCCGCGACGTCGGGACCCCAGATGCGGAGCTCGGAGGCGATCGGGGCCCGTGCGAACAGGTCGAGCCGCGTGCCGTGGTCCCGGTAGTCGACCTGGAGGGCGGCGAGGACCTCCGAGGAGACGAGCAGCGGGAGGTCGGAGTGCTCGAGCGTCGCGCCGTCGACGAGTCCGAGCCGCAACGGGTCGCCCGCGGCGTCACGGCGGACGAGGCACAGCGTGCCGTCGCAGCGATCCTCGCCGAAGGTCCGCGGGGTGCCGGGCGGTCCGTCGGCGACCCACAGCAGGTCGTCGGTGAATTCCGCTCCGGCGGCCCGGAACGCCGCGGCACCGTCCGTCGCGGGAGCATCGGTCGCCAGCGCCGTGAAGGTCGCGACCCGCGGCGCCGCGCCGTACGGCTCCAGCAGCGCCGTGAAGACGGTTTCGACGGCGCTCCGGCGGGCCATCGCGAACGGGACCGGCTCGCGCAGGTCGGGGCCGAGGCCCTCGCCGACCACGACGGTCGATCCGGGGACGCCGAGCATCGTCAGCCGCAGCGCCCGCGCCGGAACCTCGAAATCCTCCAGCAGCACCGGTCCGGCGGCGGCGTACAGGACGGTCACGTCGTCGACGTACAGCGCGCCGGCGGCGGGACCGCCCGCGACGTGGGACAACTGGACGGACGCGCGGGCGATCGGCAGGTCGAACACGCCGTCGTCGTTGCCGAGGTAGTGGCTCCAGGACGGCAGGTCGTCCACCTCCACCGTGCGCCAGCCGGTCCAGTCCACCGGGCCGACGTCCCCGACGAACCGCTCGTCGGTCGCGTCGTACAGCCGGACCTGGAGCCGATGGCCGGAGCCGTCGCCGTGCACGGCGAGCCGCAGGCCCGCGGGAGCCTCGCCGACGGCCGCGGGCGCCGGCGTCGAGTACAGCACGTAGCCCGTCGCGGCGGAGAAGTCGTAGGCCAGGCGCCCGGACCACGAGCCGTTCGCCGCCTGCTCGGTGCTGTACTCGAACGAGGCGACGATCGCGGAGTCGTCGGTCCAGACGGAGCCGTAGGTCGTCGGGGCGTCGCCGTTGGCGTCGAAATCGACGCTCCAGTCGGCGGCCCCGGCGGCGGCGGAGCGCTCGCCGGTCAGGTGCTGGTAGCCGGCCGAGGATGGGAATCCCGCGTACGGCGCGAGCGGCAATTCGGTGGTCGGCTCGCCGACCAGATGCACGATCCAGTCGATGTCGTGCGAAGCGCCGTCGCGGGCCGCGACACGGCAGCGGTCGATGACGTATTCGGGGCAGAGGAGCAGCGAGCGTTCCAGCGACGCCGTCGCGTAGGCTTCGCCCGCGTCGGCGGCGGCGGCGGCCAGCTCGGGCAGGGCGGCGAAGCGGTGCAGCGTCCCGGTCGCCTCGGCCTGCGTCGTCTCGTCGACCACCACCGTGTTGTGGGCCACCGTCACCTTGTCCCACGTGTCGTGCGTCGGGGCGGCGTAGGACTGGGTGCCGGGGTCGATGGCGAGTTGGATGCCGCGGGCGTAGAGCACGAAGCCGAGCTTGTCGTAGTGCCCGTGCCAGCCGCCGTGGGGACCGTAGTCGAGGGCCAGGTAGTTCGCGTCGTCGCCGGCGCCGGTGCGCAGGACGGCGTAGCCCGCGTCGGGGAACAGCAGCGAGCCGAAGGCGAGGTCCTCGGTCTCGGGGAGCGTGGCGGCGCCCCACAGCAGGGCGTCGCGGCCGCGGCTCGCGCCCGAGAGCGGCGCGGCGAACAGCGGGTCGCCGTAGCGGTTCCACGCCACCTCGTAGTGCCGGCGCTGGGAGCGGACGTTGGAGGTTCCGCTGTCGTTGAACGCCGGCAGGCTGCCGTCGGGCATTGCGAAGCGCACCGGCGCCTCGAGCATCCCGCGCAGCGCCGGGTCGCCGTAGGCGTCGTAGCCCGCGCGCCGGGCCAGCTCGGCGGTGTAGACCAGCGCGTCGAGCGCGTAGAAGTGGTAGCCCCACGAGCCCTCGTACCAGAAGCCGTCGGCGGAGACGCTCTCGGACAACTGGTACTCGAAGCCGTTCGCCGGGTCGCGCAGCGCGACGGCGACGAGGGTCGGGTCGTCGAGGGCGAAGCCCGCGGCGGCGATCGCGGCATTGTGCCACGACTGCCAGTTGCTCATGCCGGACGGATTGCGGCGGATCGTCGCCACCGCGGCGCGCAGCAGGTCGTGCTCGATCGCGGTCCGCGCCGTGTCGTCCAGGGCGGGGGAGTCGGCGACGAGGTCGTAGGCCCAGGCGATCGGGATCAGCCACCCGGCCTCGTCGAGCGTCTGGGCCAGCACCCGGGCGGCGCTCCCCGTGGGGTTGCCGTCGACGTTGTGCAGGTCGTAGCCCGCGTAGCGGACGGCGTAGGCGCGCAGGATGTCGGCCGCGCCGGCGGCGTAGAGCGGGTTGCCGGTCAGGCGCCAGGCGAGTCCCAGGTCGCGGGCGAAGGCGGCGAGGTCCGAGTGCATCCAGGAGTAGACGACCTGGTCGTAGGGCCAGCCGGTGTGGACCTCGCCGTCCACCGGGCAGACGTGGCGGCCGGAGCCCTCGTGGCGCAGCCGCACGCCGTGGGTCGGGCAGACGTACCACAGGGTCCACTGGCCGCCCTCGGGCGGCAGCGACCAGGACGGCAGCGCGTATTCGGTCTCGTACTCGGCCGGCCAGTCGTCGGCCGCCGCGACGATGCCGTCGCGGGCCGAGCCGGCCCACGGGTACGTCGCGGCCCAGTCGGCGATGCGGGTCAGGTCGGCGGCGTCGAGCAGCGTGTGCGGACGGGCGCGGGCCGGGAACGGGACGGCCGGCTCCAGCGTCGCGCCGTCGACCAGCGCCGCGCCCTCGAGGACGGACAGCGTGACGCGATGGACGTCGAGCGCGGTAGCGGGCGAGATCGCGGCGGCGGGGACCGTCACCTCGACGACGGCGGACGCCGAGCCGCCGGCGGGCAGGGCGACCGACGGCTCGAGCACCCGGACCGCGAACGGCGAGCCGGCCTCGTTCTCCGCGGCGACCGTCAGCGTGCGCGCGCGCCCCGTACGCTCCTCGAGCGTCGCGGTGTAGCGGTAGACGAAGTCGGCGCCGGAACGACGGGTGTCGGTCCGCAGGCCGGCCAGCGCGCCGGTGCCGAACGACAGGTCGTCGAGGATCAGCAACGTGTCGGGCAGCGGCACGTGGCTCCAGCCGTCCGCGGAAAGCTGGATCGAATTCAGCTCGTGCCAGCCGACCGGGGCGCGGGAAGCGCGGAAGTCCGCCAGCGGCACCTGCAGCAGCCGCCACCCGGTCCAGTCCACGGTGAAGCGGTAGTCGTAGTAGTCCCAGCCGGCCGGGTCGGCGTCGTTGTCCGAGTCCAGCACCAGCTCGATCTGCGCGCCGTTGGCCGTCGCCGACCAGACCCAGACTTGCAGGTGCGCCTCGCCGGAGGCGTCGAGCGGCGGGACGAAGTCCTTGGAGATGCCGGTCGTGCCGAGGTGGTCGTCCCAGCGTCCCGCCGCGGCGCCGCCGTGCACGGTGACGGTCTCGCGGTCCAGGCCGCGCCAGTCGGAAACGTCCTCGAAGTCGTCGACCAGGATGTCGGCCGCCGCGGGGGCGGCGGCGGCGGCGAATCCGGCCAGCAGCGCGGCGAACCGGGCGAAGCGATCCATCGGTCACCTCCCGTGCGACCTCGATCGTCCACCGCCGCCGCGGGCCGGTCAAGTCCGCCGGGCGCCGTCGGTCGCCCGGACTGCGGGCCCAGCGGAAGTCCTGGACCGCCCGGACCGAGCCGCCCGTGATCAAGGATGGCGGAGCGGGCGCAGGAGGGCGAGGCCGCAGTCGCGGGCCATGGCCCACGGGACGCCGATGCAGCCGCGTCGGGCGGTGCAGCGGGCACAGCGGAGCGAGAACGTGCGGTGCGCCTCGGCGACGAAGTCCTCCAGGACCCGCAACGGCTCGACGAGGCCGTCCGGCTCGAGCCATCGGAGGTCGAACGGCTCCGGGCGCGGCCGGACGAGACGCTCGGCCGCGAGGCAGGGCGGGAGTCCCTCGACGGCGGCGGCGGCGCGAAGCCACCGGCGGGCGGCCGGTGCGACGCGCGCGGCGAACGGCCAC
>CAZMRP010000421.1:0-5202 GCA_964568275.1 uncultured Myxococcales bacterium | reverse complement strand
CCCGCCACGCCTCGTGGTGCTGCTGCCGGCGCTGCTCGTCGCCGGCGGCTGCGACTGTTCCGGCGGCGGAGGCGACGACGGCGGCCCGCCCGTCGAGCCGTTGCGACCCACCGACTTCACCTACACCCTCGAGGAATCCCCGGCCGGCCTGCCGCTGTGGACCACGTCCAACACGCGCAAGCTCTCCACCGGCGACCGGCCGCCGGAAACGCGCCGTTCGGGCCTGCACCTGTCCGCGGCGCGCAACGAGTTCGAGCCGGTGCAGCTCGTGCTGGGGCCCGCCGCCGGCGGCGCCCGCATCGCCATCGACCCGTTCCCCGGCCTCGGCGCCGACCAGCGCCTGTCGCTCGCCGTCGCCCGCTACCAGGACGGCTGGACCGAGCCGCTCGACCCGCTCGACTCCGGCGGCACCGTCACGCTGGCCGGCGACCGCGGCACCGCGGTCTGGCTGACGGTCTACGTCCCGCGCGGGGCGCCGGCCGGGGAGCAGCGCACGACGCTCCGCGTCACGCCGACGGGCGGCGACGAGGTGGCGGTGCCGGTGACGCTGTACGTGTTCGACTTCGCGCTGCCCGACGAGATCCACTTCGACAGCCTGCTGTACCTCGGGGTCGGCGACCTGGTGCCCGACGGCGGCACCGTGGAGGACGCCAAGACGATGCTGTTCGAGCACCGGTTGACGCCCACCGGGGTCACCTGGCCCAGCGCTTTCGGCTGGCGCATCACCTGGGACAGCGCCGCCTCGCCGACGCGCTGCAGCGCGTTCTACGACGAGCCGGACGAGGGCGACGCGTACGCGATCCACTGGCTGGCGCGACGGTACGTGCTGGGCGAGGGCTGGAACGGCGTCGGCTTCCCCAGCGCGCTCGCGTTCCAATTCGTGGACAACTCCACCCCGCGACCGTCCACGTTCTGCGACATCGACCGCGGCGACCACCACGGCACCGCCGCGTACAACGCCGAGTGGTCCGAGTTCCTCGGCGCGCTGGACGGCTACCTGGGGGCGCACGGCATGAGCGGCAAGGCCTACTACTACGTGCAGAACGAGCCGCAGGACGACGAGGACCACCGACTCGCGGCCCACCTCTGCCGGCTGGCGCGGGCCGCCGCTCCCGGTCTGCGCCTCGCGATCAGCGAGGAGCCCAAACCCGAGATCGCCGAGCACCCCGAGGGCGGCTGCGGCTACGACATCTGGATCGCCCACGTCCGCAGCTACGAGCAGGACTACGCCTGGCGGCGCCAGCAAGACCACGGGGAACGGGTCTGGCTCTACTCGCTCGACCACGACCCCGAGCCGTACTTCAACCCCACGGCCGCCGACGCCCAGGGGCTCCACGCCCGGATCATCCCCTGGGTCTCGTGGCACCAGCGTGCCGTCGGCTGGGCCTACTACGACGCGGGCCGCTTCTTCGACGGCCCGCGCCCGACGATCCGCGCCGAGCTGCTGCGCGAGGGTTTCGAGGACTACGAGTACCTGTGGCTGGCCAACGGCGGGAGCCACCCGCGGCCGTGGACCGCGGAGACGGTCGACCCCGCCGTCGACTCGGCCGCCGCGAGCCTGACCAGCTGGACCCGCGACCCCGACGCGCTGCAGTCGTTGCGCCACGAGCTGGGCCGGTTCATCGAGGGCTCGCGCGACACGCTGCCGGTCCTCGAGACGACCTCCGACGTCCGCCCGCGGGGCGCCTACGACGTCAACTTCCAGGACCCGTCCGGCCCGCCCGCCGCCGACCCGCTGATCGTGGGCGGTCGCACCTGCCTCAAGGTGGGCTGGGGCGCCTACGACGCGGACCTCGGCTACGGCTGGTACGGCGAGTTCGTCGACGACCCCGGCATCGCGCTGTACGGCTACGACGACGTCGCCGGCTACGACGAGCGGCAGCGCAGCTACGTCTACGACGACTACGGGCGCGACAACCTGTTCGAGTTCGCCCTGGCCAACGGCCGCTACCGGGTCACGGTCGGCGCCGGCCGCCCCGGCCGCGCCTATCCCGGGGACCCGCACCACGTGCGGCTCGAGGGGCAGGCGGTGATCGACGACGAGCCGACCTCCGACGCCGAACGGACGTTCACGCGCTCCGCCGTCGTCGACCTCCGCGACGGCTCGCTGTCCGTCGAGATGGGCGGCCGGTCGGCCACCACCGGCGAGTGGAGCTACACCTTCCTCCAGTACCTCGAGATCGAGCCGGTGGACTGAACCGTCGTCGAGCCGTGCCGCGGCGGCGTCCGCGCCGGCCCGGGCGCCTCCACCGGGTGTGGTTCGGGTGTGGTTCGTCGGGTTGACCGGCCGCCGACCGTGGAGCAGGCTCTGCCGCTGCGGACCGACCCCGGCCGACCGGGCCGGGGTTCCCGGCCCGCGCGGAGGCCCGATGACCCACGCGTCCGTTCCCCGCACCACGCGCCGCGTCTCGCCCGGCCGGTTCTACCCGCTCGGCGCCACGCCGCGCGACGGCGGCGTCAACTTCGCCCTCTACTCGCAGCACGCCGACGGCGTGGTGCTCGAGCTGTACGACGACCCGCAGGCGCCGCCGACCGACGCGATCCCGCTCGAGCACCGCGACCGGTACATCTGGCACGTCTTCGTCCACGACGTGGGGCCGGGGCAGCTCTACGGCTACCGCGTGCGGGGCCCCCACGCACCGCGCCTGGGGTTGCGGTTCAACGAGCACAAGCTGCTGGTCGACCCGTACGCGCGCGCCGTCCACGACACCGGCGAGGGCGGCGAGGAGCTGCTGCTCGGCTACGACCGGCGCGCGCCGGAGGTCGACCTGTCGTTCGACGCCCGGGACGACGCGCGCGTCGTGCCGAAGTCGATTGTCGTCGACGACGCCTTCGACTGGCAGGGCGATGCGCCGCCCGACGTGCCGTTCGAGCAGTTGTTGATCTACGAGACGCACGTCAAGGGGTTCACGGCGCACCCGTCCTCCGGCGTGCGGCACCCCGGCACGTATCTCGGCTTCCTCGAGAAGATCCCGCACCTGAAGGCGCTGGGGGCGAACGCCGTGGAGCTGCTGCCGGTGCACGAGCACCTCGGCGAGCCGTTCCTGCGGGAGCGCGGCCTGTCGAACTACTGGGGCTACAACACGCTGTCGTTCTTCGCGCCCGAGTGGTCCTACTCGACGCGGAGCCGGCCCGGCTGCCAGGTGCCCGAGTTCAAGACGCTGGTGCGCGAGCTGCACCGGGCGGGGATCGAGGTGATCCTCGACGTGGTGTACAACCACTCGTGCGAGGGCAACGAGCTCGGCCCGACGATCTCGTTCCGCGGGATCGACAACCCGACCTACTACTGCCTGGAGGGGCCGCCGGACGCGCCGCGGCGCTTCTACACCAACGTCACCGGCTGCGGCAACACGCTCGACCTCTCGCGTCCGCCGGTGATCCGCCTGGTCCTCGACTCGCTGCGCACCTGGGTCGAGACGATGCACGTCGACGGCTTCCGCTTCGACCTCGCCTCCGCGCTCGGACGCGAGCAGGGCCGGTTCCGCAGGTCGGCCTCGTTCTTCGACGCCATCGCGCAGGACCCGGTGCTGTGCCGGGTCAAGCTGATCGCCGAGCCGTGGGACCTGGGCGGCTACCAGGTCGGCGAGTTCCCGGTGGACTGGGCCGAGTGGAACGGTCGGTTCCGCGACACCGCGCGACGCTGGGGCAAGGGCGACGCCGGCCAGGCCCGCGACCTCGGCCGGCGCCTCGGCGGCTCCGCCGACCTGTACGGCGACGACGGCCGCAAGCCCTACAACAGCATCAACTTCGTCACCTGCCACGACGGCTTCACGCTGCGCGACCTGGTGAGCTACGACCGCAAGCACAACGAGGCGAACGGCGAGGACAACCGCGACGGGACCGACGACAACGCCTCGTGGAACTGCGGCGTCGAGGGCGAGACCGACGACCCGCAGGTGCTCGCGCTGCGCAAGCGGCTGGTCAAGAACCACGCCTGCCTGCTGCTCTGCTCGGCCGGCGTGCCGATGCTGCTGGGGGGCGACGAGCTGTACCGCACGCAGCGCGGCAACAACAACGCCTACTGCCAGGACAACGAGCTGGGCTGGCTCGACTGGCGCGAGGCGGAACGGCACCCCGACGTGCTGCAGTTCTTCCGCCGCGCGATCGACTTCCGCCGCCGACGGGCCGTGCTGCACCGCACGCGCTTCTACGAAGGCTCCGACACCGACGGCGATCGGTTCCCCGACATCGGCTGGTTCGGTCCCGACGGCGGACCGCCGCGCTGGGACGACCCCGAGACCCGCACCCTGGGCTTCGTGCTCGACGCGGGCGAGACCGGCACGGACGCCCCCCCGGAGAAGCTCCTGCTGTTCCTGCTCCACGCCGACTGGCGACCGCGGCGCGTCGCCCTGCCCTCCCCGGGCGCCGGGCGACGCTGGTACCGCGTCTGCGACACGGCCCTCGAGCCGGGTCGCGACTTCGCCGGCCCCGGCGAAGAACAGCCGACGCCGCAACCCGACGAGTACCACGCGGCGCCGCGCAGCACGGTGATCCTGGTCGCGCGGAGCTGAGAGGCTAGCCGCCGCAATTGGAGCTGCCGGCCGGCGCGGGAGTCTGCCCGGCAGTTCCGTTCGGGGTCCCGGCCGCACCGCCCGCGCCGGATGCTCCCGGCGTCGTGGTGGAACCGGTCAGGTCGAGGTGGGTGCCGCTGCAGTAGACGCCGACCGAGAGACCGCCCGCGCCGCCGCCGCCGCCGCCGCCGGTCCCGCCCGCGCCGCCGGTTCCGCCGCTGCCCCCCGTACCGTAGGCGGACCCCAAGGGACTTCGCAGCCCGCCGGCACCGCCGGCACCGCCGGTTCCGCCGGTTCCTCCGTTGCCGCCCCTGCCGCCGGCGCCGCCGTTGCCGGCGACGAACGTGCAGTCGCGGATCGTCAGGGCCTGGGCGCTGGTCGTGTTCTCGCAATCGTGCGCCACCAGCGCGAGGGAGAATCCGCCGGGCCGACCGCCGGTCCCCGCGGTTCCCGGGCACCCACCGGCTCCGCCGCCGCCGCCGCCGCCGCCCGAGTAACAGAGGCTGATGTCGTCCGTCAGACCCGACGCGCCGCCGCCGCCGCCGCCGCCGGGGGCCCCGTTCGTGCCGTTGCCGCCGTTCCCGGTGGGGTTCAGGTAGCCGTCGGCGGTGATGGTCTGACCGGTCGCGCCGCGGCTGCCGCCGCTCCCCGCGGTTCCCGCCGTCCCCGCCGCGCCGGACGCGCCGTAGCC
>CAZMRP010000420.1:0-5208 GCA_964568275.1 uncultured Myxococcales bacterium | reverse complement strand
CGCACCCGTCGGGAGGTCCAGCACCGCGACCGTGACCGTGGCCGGCGCCGCGTCGACGGGCGGGGCGGACGCCCCGTCGGCCGCCGCGACCACCACGTCACCGGTCTCGACCGGCTCCGCCCCGGTCTCCTCCACGGAGCCCGCATCCACCGGGGCGGTCGCCGCCCCGACCGCGTCGGGCAGCACCGCGGCCGCCAGCGCCGCGTCGGTTCCTGCCGCCGTGGGGTCGTCGCCCCGGCCTCCGAACACGAGCCAGAGCAGCCCGGCGAGCCCCAGGACGACGGCCGCGGCGATCGCGACGCGCGTGCGCGTCCGAGCCCCCTGCCGCGGCTCGTCGCACCGCCCCAGCCGGGCCGTCGGCTCCTTCGACAGCGAGCGGGCGGCTTCCTGCAGCGTCCGCACCCGGCGCAGGGAGGTCGACGGGATCTCGCTGGACAGCGCCGGCTCCAGCTCGAGCAGCAGCCGCTGGAGCTCGCGCGCGCTCCCCACCCGCTCCTCGACCCGCAGGCGCAGCGCGCGCCCCACCACGTCCGCCAGCGGGGCCGCGATCGTCGGCTCGAACCGGGCCGGCGAGGGGTACTCCCGGTGCGTCTTGCGCTCCACGAACCGCTCGACCCACAGCATCTCCGAGGACACGGCCTCGAACGGCAGGCGGCCGGCGAGCATGCGATAGAGGATCATGCCGCAGGCGAACACGTCGGCCGGCGCCTCGGCGGGCAGGTCGTGGAAGACCTCGGGGGCGACGTAGGCCGGCTTGCCCATCAGCGTGCCGGGCTGGGTCACCGAGCCGCCGGAGGTGTCGGCGAACGAGCGCGCCAGGCCGAAGTCGATCAGCTTGGCCCGGACGGAGTCGTCGGGGCGGTTCTCGAGGAAGATGTTGGACGGGCCGAGGTCCCGGTGGAGGATGCCGAGCGCGTGCGCCGCCGCGAGGCCGTCGAGCACCTGCAGCATCAGCTTCACGGCCTCGCGCTGCACCATCACCTGCTCGCGCCGCAGCCGCTCCTGGAGCGTCTCGCCGTGCAGCAGCTCCATGACCACGTAGCCCTGGCCCTCCTTGCCGGGAGTGGGCAGCGACCAGTCGAAGACCTGCACCACGTTCGGATGGCGGATCTCGCGCAGCGTCCGGATCTCGCGGTCGAAGCGGGCGACGCTGGCCTGGTCGGCCGCCAGGTGCTTGTGCAGGAACTTCACCGCGAAGGCCTCGTGGGTCGTCGTCCGCTCGGCGACGTACACGCTGCCCATCCCGCCCGCACGCAGCAGGCGCACGATCCGGTAGCCGGGAATCTCGGGCAGCTCGGCGGGCGAGGCCGGAGCGTTGAGGCTCGCCTTCGCGCTCCCCGGCTTGGCCGATGCGCTCGCCATGCGAGGAGTGGAGTCTAGTGGAGCCCGACGGGCGGCTCAAGGGGCCGATCGGGGAAGGTCTACGCCGCGCCGGCCCGGGCCGCGTCACCGCCATCCATGCCGGCGGCGGTGAACTCCTTCTCCTCCCACATGTCGTAGGCCGTCGCCGTCGAGGAGGCCTGGGCCAGGATCGTCAACGCCAGCACGAGGTGGAACGCCGCGACCAGCGTGAGGACGATCGGCGGCAGGTCGAGGTGCTCCAGCCCGCCGAGCGCCAGGCCGAGCACCGCCTGGGCGATGGCAATGCGCGCCGTCGCCGCGCTGATCCGCTTCAGGCGTTCCGGCACCGCCTTCCGGGCCAGCGCGCGCGCGTTGGCCTGGGTCAGCGCCAGCACCGCCACGCCCAGCAGCACGTGCAGCACGACGACGATCCAGTGGTCGAACCAGCGCCGGATCAGCAGACACTCGAAGAACGACAGCCAGATCACGTTGTACAGCCGCTGCCACAGCTCCATCGTCGTCTCCTTCCCCGCGGCGCGGGGCCCCAACCCGGGGCCGGCACGGTCGCGAGGGGCCGGAAGCCTAGGGTTGCGCCGCGTCCTCGGCCTGCAGCCGGCTCCACTCCTCCTGCATCGCCGCCAGCGACGGCGCCGGCTCGGCCGTGACGTCGGCGAGCGCGCCGTCCGGACCGAAGACGGGGCGAAGGATCGGCGAGACGAAGGCGTACTTCTTCGGGTAGCCGAGCGCCTCGACCCGCGCCATCACGTCGGCGCGCCGCTCCTCGTCGTAGCGCGCGCCGTAGGTCTCGACCAGCCGCGTCGCCGCCGCGACGTCCCCCTCGGCCTTGATCCGCATCAGCTCCGCCAGCAGCTCGCCGATCGTCGTCCGCCACTGCTCCGGATCGTTCATCACGATGTAGAACTTGCCGTCCCGCCGCTCGACCCGCGCCGCGCCCTTGTCGATCGCGTAGCCGACGATGAGGAGCGACGCCCGCCAGTGGTCCTCCTCGACGATGCCGCCCGGGGGCAGGCGCCGCAACACCAGCAGACCGCCGCGCAGGTACGACTGGCCCACGGCCACGGCGCAGTCGGCCGACGGCAGCATCCCGATCTCGACGGTCTTGGGATCGAACGCCAGGTACAGCGCCACCAGCTCGGCCCGCGCCTCCTCGATCGTGTTGTAGGTCCCGGGCAGGTGGTCGGCCGGGTCGCCGGCCAGCGTCGCGGCGACCTTGCCCGAGCCGTGGCCGATCACCTCGTGGAACCCGATGCCCTGCCGGCGCATCGCCTCGCGGCAGCGCAACGCCAGCTCGCGCTCGGCGTCGTCCCACGCGAACTCGCGGATCGCCAGCTCGCCGGTCACCGCATCGACCGCCGCGCCGAGGTTGCCGATGTCGATGCTCTTCGAGCCGTGCTGCTCGCGGATGTCCTGCGCATTCGGGAGGTTGATGCCGGCCGGGCTCACGGGCCCCGCGTCGCCGGTGTGCACCAGCGACACGACGCTGTTGGCCAGCGGCGGGTTGAACTCGGTGCGCTTGTACGCCTCGGCGTAGGGCAGCTTCGACTCGAAGTACGCCGCCTGCTCCGCCAGCTTGCGAATCGCCTCCCCCTCGGCGACGTCCGGGAAGAACACCACGCCTTCCCAGGCCCCCTTCTGGTTGCGCGGGTCGGCGTAGACCTCGATGAAGCCGAGGATCGCGTCGACCGGCGGGTCGTCCTGGACCCAGGCGATGTTGTAGTCGCGGAACGCCTGCAGGTCGCCCGTCTCGAGCCAGCGCGCCAGGTGCCCCAGCGCGGTGCGCTGCGCCTCGCCCGCCTCGGCCGCCGCCGCGCGCACGTGCCGCACCACGGCCCGCAGCTCCGGCGCGTACAGGCCGGGCTCGATGCCGTCGCCGCCGGCCCGCCACGGCAGCTCGACCAGCTTCCCGTCGCGCTTCACCAGCCGCGAGTTCAGCGCGTACTGCTCGGTGAACCCCTCGAGGTCCGCCAGCGCGACGCCGTCGTAGAAGTTGTTCGCCGACGCGGTCAGCAGGTCCAGCCCCTCGGGGACGGTCCGTCGCGTGGCGAACGGATCGACCGCCGGGTCGAACAGCGGCCCGCGCAGCTCCTCGAGCCTCGCGGTCAGCGCCGCCTCGTCCTTCGCCCCGAGCAGCTCGACGCCGGCGCCCAGCACCACCTTCGCCGCCGCCGCCAGCTCGTCGAACGTGAAGTCCGGAGCCAGCTTGTCGCCGTTCATCGTGTCGTGGATCCCGTGGTTGATCCAGACCTGCTTGAGGTACGTGACCAGCCGCGCGTGCAGCGCCGGCTCGATGCCGCCCGGATGCCGCGCCAGCGCCTCGAGCAGCGATTTCACCGCGAGGTTGTGACGGTAGTGCTGGTCGTAGAAGATCGGATCGCCCGCGATCGCCGCGCGGTACAGCTGATAGGCGAGGCGCTTGTGCTCGAGCGGCAGCTGCTCGAAGCCGTCGGGGTGCATCGCCAGCACCGACCAGTCGCCGACGGTCTCGAGCAGGTATTCCGAGTGCGCGGGAGCGGGGCCGTCCGTTTCCGTCCCGCCGGCCGTCGCGCCCGCCGCCGGCCCGTCCGCCGCAGGGCCCTCCGGTGCTTCGACCGCCGGCGATTCCGCCTCCGCGACCGCGGTCGGCGCCGGGACGTCCGCCGCCGCCGGCGCCTGCTGCGCCTTCTTCGTGCAGCCGCTCGCCAGCGTCACGATCGACAGCGTCACGAGGATTCCGAGGGTTCGTCGCATCGCCGCACCTCCATCCGGGCGCGATGTTGGCCCCTGGTCGGGCGCGGGTCAACGACGCGCCGCGGTGCGTGCGCCGCGGTGCGCGTCGACCGACACCGGTCGAGCAGCAGACCGGGCCCGGGCCGACGCCCGCAGGATTCCGATCCGGTCGGCGCCGAGTTGCGCTAGCTTCCCGCCCCATGGGAGACCTCAAGCTGCAGTTCCTCGTCCGCTCGGGCCCCGCGGCGGACCCGTGCCGCTTCGCCGACGACGTCACCGAACGCCTCGCGCCGCGCCTCGCGGCCCGGGAGCCCGCGGCGCTCAAGCTGACCTTCACCGCCTGCGCCCCGCCGCGGCCGGCGGTGATCCCGTTCCGCCGTGGGGCGCTGGCGCTGGTCTCCGCCGTGCCACGGGCCGACGACGAGGACCCCGAGGAATGGACGCGCGCGATCGGTGCGGCGCTCGGCCCCGTGCGCATCGACGGCTACCGGGTCGTCGAGTCGACCCCGCTGGCCTACGCCCGCGGCTGGCCCGACGGCACGCGCACGCCCGGCGTCGGCCTGCTGACCCTGTTCAACCGCCGCCCGGGACAGTCCGACGAGCAGTTCTTCCGCGCCTGGCACGGCGGCCACACGCCGCTGTCGCTGCGCGTCCACCCGTTGTGGAACTACGTCCGCAACGTCGTCACCGGGCCGGCCACCGCCGGCACGCCGCGGCTCGACGCCATCGTCGAGGAACACTTCCGCGCCCGCGAGGATCTGCTCAATCCGGTGCGCTTCTTCGGCGGCCCGCTGGCGATGCTGCCGAACATGGCCCGCGTCGCCTTCGACATCCGCGGCTTCATCGAGCTGTCGTCGATGGAAACGTGGTTCGTCGACGAGCTGCACGTGCGCTCGGCATGAAGCCGCTGCTCGTCACCGGCTCGGCGGGCCTCGTCGGCTCGGCTTTCCTCCGTGCCGCCGCGGACGCCGGCTTCCCGGTGCGCCGGTTCGATCCCCGCGAGTCCGCGGCCCCGGACCGCGGAGACGTCCGCGACCCGGCGGCGCTGGCCCGGGCCGCCCGGGGCTGCGGCGGGATCGTCCACCTCGCCGCGGTCTCCCGCGTGGTGTGGGCCGAGCGCGACCCGGAGGCCTGCCGCCG
>CAZMRP010000419.1:0-5213 GCA_964568275.1 uncultured Myxococcales bacterium | reverse complement strand
CGGGGGCGCGGTGGACGAACGGCCCGTCGTAGACCTCCTCGCGGGCACGGACGCGCGCGAACAGCGGTCCGCCGTCGGGGCGCCGCGCCGCGCTCAGGAACGCCGCGACCTCGGCGGCGACCGCGCGGCGGTCGGCCGGAGCGACGAGCCCCTGCGGCTCGCGGCCCCGCACGTTGAGCCGCACCGACGGGGCGTAGGTCAGCTCGTCCGAGAACGCGCGGGTCTGCGACCAGTCGATCCCGGCGGAGCGCGAGCGGGACTCGAGCAGACCGGGGAGCAGCGTGCCGGCGGTGCGCAGCGCCAGCTCGCGGACCGGCGGGGGCAGCAGCCGCAGCACGTTGCCGCGCACGTAGGACGCGGCCTGGTCCAGCGGGCGTCCGGCGTCGCGGACCTGGAAGCCGCCGGCGGCGAGCAACGCATTGAGCGAGACCACGAGGTCGGCGGTGGGTCCCATCCCGTGGTCCGAGACGGCGACGACGGCGGCCGGCGCGAGCGCGTCGAGCAGGCGGCCGACGGCGGCGTCGAGCGCCCGCATCGTGCGCGCGAGGCCGTCGGGGACGGCGTCGTCGTCGGCCGATTCGCCCGGGCGCGGCCACAGGTGGTGGCCGGCGGTGTCGGCGGCCTGGAAGTGGACGGCCAGCAGGTCGACCGGGCGCTCGCGGGCCAGGAACAGGGCCAGCGCGACGCGCCGGTCGAGCCCCTCGCCCAGGCGCGCGACGAACTCGTCGGGGTCGTCGGCGGCCCGCGCGGCGAACTCGTCGGCCGCGCCGAACCGCAGGACGTCGGGGCCGAGCTGCTGACGGATCCGGTGGTACAGCGACGGCGGGTAGACGTGGCGCAGCCCGGCCTCGGTCTCCAGCGGCGTGTCCCAGCCGGCGACGTGGAAGCCCGCCAGTCGCGTCCCGTGGAGCCGCCCCGGGAAGCCGAGCGCCCCGACGGACAGCCCCTGCTCGCCCAGCGTCTCGAGCCAGGTCGGCACCGCGGGGCGCGGCGAGCCGAAGCGCACCTCGTAGCCGTCGGCCACGGTGAAGTCGAACACGCCGTGGCGCCCGGGGTTGACGCCGGTCAGGCAGGTGGCCCAGGCGGGACAGGTGGCCGCGGGCACGGTCGACGCCATCGGCCGCAGCGTCCCCGCCGCGGCCAACCGCGAGAGCACCGGCAGCTCGCCCGCGGCGCGCAGCTTGTCGACGACGACCGGGTCGACCCCGTCGAGGCCCAGGAACAGCAGCGCCGGCTTCGCACTCGCCACGGCCCGGAACCGTGTCCGGTCTGCACGACGGCGTCAAGGGGCGGGCCGCGCGGACCCGGGCGGGGAGGGCGGTCGAAGCAGGCTGCGGGTGCCGAGCGTCAGGGAAGCTCGCAGGTGCAGGGCCCCTCGAAGAGGCAGATGTCGCCGCATCGTTCCGCGCCGCAGTCGGCATCGACCGCGCAGCGGCAGTACGACAGGGCGCCGTAGGCGGGTGCGTGACAGACTCCTTCGAATCGGCAGGCGGCCGAGCAGCCGTCGCCGTCCTCCCGGCCGCCGTCGTCGCATTCCTCGTGCGGCCCGTGGACCAGGCCGTCGCCGCAGGCCACGCAGACGTTCGGCTCGGTCAGGACGCAGGATCCAGGAGCCCCGCAGGTGCCGCCATCGGCGGGGGCGGAACAGACGCCCGTGATCTCCGTGCCGCACCAGTTGTCGCCGTAGATACCGCAGATGGAGCCGTCCGGGCAGTCGGAGTCCGACGCGCAGCGGTGGAACGTCGCGCCGTCGCAGGTCACCGGCTCCCCCTCCCGAAACCGGCTCTCGTAGGCGCAGTCCCACCCGGGCGCGTCGTCGCGGACGATGCAGAAACCGGTCACCGTGGCGGCCGGGCAGGCGAGCGTCGGCGAGCAGAACGCGCCGGTCTGCGAGCAACGCCCCTCGTCGGAACAGCCCACGCCGACGGCCGTCTCCACGCACGTCGCGCCGGTGGCGGCGCAATCCCGGTCGAACACCCACTCCAGACAGCCGCTCGCCGCCGTCGCGCACCGCCGGACCTCCGTCCCCGTGCACTCGCCGGCGTCCAGCGTCGGGCACTCGTCGCTGCACGTCGTCTCGGCCTCGGCCTCCGACTCGTCGGACCCGTCGGCGTCGGCGTCGGCATCGGCATCGGCGTCGGCATCGGCGCCGCCGCACTCGCAGGCCAGCCACCGCAGGCCGTCGTCGGCGCAGACCTGGGCGCCCGCGGCGCCGCCCGCGCACAGGCAGGCCTGGGTCTCGCCCGGAACGCAGGCGCGTTCGGCGGTGTCGTCCGAGCAGGCCGCGGTCGCGAGCAGCGTCGCCATCACGGTCCATGCCGGCCAGGTCGTTCTCGTCATCTTCGCGAGCCTTTCCAACCCCCTCGGCGCAACCGACGGCCGAACCCGGGAAGCGGGTCGGCGCGCATCGCTCCGGCCGCGTCGACGTCTCCGCCGGCTGCGGCCGGAGCGAATGCTACAGGTAGCCGAGCTTCTCGAGCCGCTCCTTGATCTTGGCCTCTTCCTCGGCGGAGTAGACGTTGCCGGCGTCGGCGACGTATCCGTTGTCGAGCAGCGCCTGGCGGACCTTGGCGACGACGGCCCCCGGCGCCTCGCCCGTCGCCGTCTCGACCTCCGGGTAGTGCGGGGTCTCGTAGCCGTCGGGCATCGTGCCGTGGACCAGCACCTCGACGAAGTTGCCGACGAGCCTGCGCACGTCGTCGCGCACCTCGCGGCGTGGCGAGGCGGCGACGGCGACCAGCGCGCAGCCGTTGCGGGCCAGCACGTGGCCGAGCCAGCCGAGGCGTCGGACGACGACGTCGCGGAAGTCGGCGCCGCGGGGCTCGTTCGAACACAGCTTGTCCTCCACCAACTCGGCCGTCAGCACCTCGAGCGCGTCGGCCGTGCCGGCCAGGCCGACCCGCAGGGCGTCGGCCAGCGCGTCCATCCGCGCGCGGTCCCCGGTCAACCACACCACGTAGCCGCTCATCGTTCGCTCCCTCTCCCCCCGGTCCTTCGGGTCCTGCGTCCGCCGGTCAGCCGGCGGTGATCCGGTCGAGGATGCTGCGTCCGCCGGCGGTGGCGGGCGCGGGCACGTCGAGGAGCTGCAGCACGGTGCGCGTCACGTCGCGCACCTCGGCTCCTTCCAGCCGTCCGTGGGCGGGGATGCCGGCGCCGGCGGCGACGAGGATCCCGTCCCAGTCGTGGTTCGCGTCGTCCGGGCCGGTGTCGTTCTCGAAGGTGTGGATCGCGCCCATGCCCACCGCGCCGACGCTGCGCCAGGCGAGGTTGCCGAACAGCACGAGCAGGTCGGGCGGGGTGCCGTTGACCACCGGGTAGATGTCGGCCGGGCGGTGGGCCACGGTGCCGATCGGCCGGCCCTGCTCGTCGGGGATCGCCTCGAGCAGCGCCCGGAGCGCGCGGCATTCGGTGTCGACCTGGTCGGGCGGGATGAGCCCCTGCGGCTCGCGGCCCTGCACGTTGAGGAACACGCGGGCGTAGTAGCCGCCCTCGCCCCAGGCCTTGGTCCTCGACCAGTCGATCTCGACCTGCTTGAGCGGCGTGGGCCGGTCGGGGACCGACTTGAGCGCCAGGTACCCGTGGCGCAGCAGCCATTCGTTGACGCAGATCCCGCCTTGCATCGTGCGGGCGCCGTGGTCCGAGACCACCAGCACGGTGGTGTCGGCGTCGGCGTACTCGAGCAGCGTGCCGAGCTCGCGGTCGAGGTACGAGTAGTACTCGCGGCCGGAGTCCTCCAGCGGGTTGCCGGGGACGAACCGGGGATGGTCGGGGTTGAAGTGCTTCCAGAAGCCGTGGTGGAAGCGGTCGGTGCCCATGTCGACCATCATGAAGAAGTCCCAGTCGTCCTTGGCCAGCATGTGGCGGGCCATTGCGAAGTGCTGGCGGCTCATCGCGTAGATCGACTGCAGCAGGCGCTGCTTGTCGTCGGTGCGGAAGTCGGAGACGTCGACGATGTACGGGCCGAACACCCCTTCCAGCGTCCCCTTCAGCTCCGCCGGCCGCGCCCAGTCCGACTCGGGGCCGGGAGTGAGGAAGCAGGTGACCATCGAGCCCTTGAGGCTCGCCGTCGGCGGATAGGTCTGTGGGACGAACAGCACGGTCGACGTCCGGCCGGCGTCGCCGAGGATGTCCCACAGCCGCGGGGCGCGCACGGCCTTCGACGTCGCGAAGTCCATCTCGTAGCTGCCGTGGGCCTTGCGGTTGCGGAAGCCGTAGATCCCCAGCTCGCCGGGATCCGCGCCCGAAACCATGCAGGTCCAGGCCGGGACGGTGATCGGCGGGATCGTCGACCGCAGCGGGCCCCAGGCGCCGCGTTTCATCAGTCGGCGGAGGTTCGGCATCCCCCCGGCGAACCGCTCGAAGGCGAGGCGCGGGTCCGCGCAATCGAGCCCGATGATCATCACCCTCCGCCTGCCCATCTCCCGCACCTCGTTCCCGCCCCCGGCCCGAGGCGAGCATAGCGTTTGACCCGGTGAGGTCAAGAAGCGCGCGGGGCCCGCGGCGCGGCGTGCAGCCGCTCAGCGCGGTTCGTCGCGCTGAGCCTCGCCGGTCATCGGCACGAACGAGACCGGGAAGATCGTCTCGCGCGTCACCGCGCCGTCGGCGGCCTTCGTCAGCACCACCAGCTCCTGGGACCGCTCGCCCACCGGGGCGACCAGCCGGCCCCCGGGCGCCAGCTGGTCGAGCAGCGGCTGCGGGATGCGCGGCGGGGCGGCGGTGAGGATGATCCCCGCGAACGGCGCCTCCTCCGGCCAGCCGAAGTAGCCGTCCCCGTCCCGCACGCGGACGAGCCGGTCGTAGCCCAACGCGGCCAGCACCGCCCGCGCCCGCTCGGCCAGCACCGGCACGATCTCGATCGACCACACCTCCACGCCCAGCTCCGCCAGCACCGCGGCCTGGTAGCCCGAGCCGGTGCCGACCTCCAAGACGCGGTCGCCCGGACCGAGCTCCAGCAGCTCGGTCATCCGGGCCACCACGTACGGCTGGCTGATCGTCTGCTCCTCGCCGATCGGCAGCGGCGCATCGATGTACGCCCGCGCCCGCCGTTCGGCAGGGACGAACAGGTGCCGGGGCACCGTGCGCATCGCCCGCAGCACCTCGGGGTCCCTCACGTCGCGCCCGGCGAGCTGCCGCTCGACCATCCGTTCGCGCTCCACGCGCGTCTGTTCCGGCTCGTCGGTCGTTCCGGGCGCCGTCGGCGCGGTCCCCGACGG
>CAZMRP010000418.1:0-5240 GCA_964568275.1 uncultured Myxococcales bacterium | reverse complement strand
GGGCCAGGGTGGACAGGCCGCCGGTGCCCCGGGTGCTGGGGAGCACGGTCACCGCTCCGGCCAGCGCGGCGAGCAGCACCAGCAGCGGCGGCACGGCGGCGGCGATGGCGGCGGGTTGGCCGGTGGCGAAGCGGTCGAGCACGGCGGCCTGGAACAGCGAGCTGCCGTCCTGGCCCAAGGGCACGAAGCACAGCGCGGCGAGCGCCGCGACGGCGAGGCCGAGGACGATGCGGCCGACGAGCGTCCGGTGCAGGGCCCGGCGCCAGGCGAGTCCGGCGAGCAGCAGGGGAACGACGACGGCGGCCAGGGTGGCGCGGTCGGCGTCGCCTCCGGCGAGGAGCAGCCACTGTTCGTCGAAGCCGTCGGCGCCGGCCAGGACCCACACCGCGCCGGCCACCAGCGCGCCGGCTCCGAGCGCGAGGCCCGGCACGGCCTCGAAGGCGGCGGCGGCGGCGAGCAGCACTCCCCCGAGGAGCGGCACGAGGAGGAACGCCTCGCGGCCGCTCCACAGGTCCCAGGTCCAGGCGACGCCGTCCGGGTCGGCCTCCCAGGGAGCGAGGAAGGCGAGCGCCGCCAGCGTGGCGGTGACGTAGAGCGCGAGGCGCAGCGGTTGGGCGAACAGCGCGTCCTGGATCTCGAGGGGCGTCGGGCGACTCACCGGAGCCCGTCCTTTCCTGGTCGAGGGATTGTCTCAGAGGAGCGGCGAGTTGTCCATTCCGCGGCGGGTGTGGCCGCGGCCGGTCACAGCGAGGCGCTGCCTTCGACGGCGACCGAGGCGGTCATTCCGCCGCAGGCGTTGGCCGAGGCCTGGAACGTCGCGCTGACCTGGACCGAGATCGTCATCGCCTTGACCACGCAGGCGACGGCGTCGACCATCGACCCGATCATGTCGCCGAAGCTGTCCAAGGCGTCGAAGAACGAGCCGACCAGGTCGACGATGGCGCCGCCCGCCTCGATCGTGGCCGTGAGCACCACCGGGTAGTTCGTCCGCAGCGCCGTCACCAGGGCCTCGAAGCGGGCCTGGGCGGCCGCGTCCCCGCCGATGGCGCCGTAGTCCACGGTCAGCGAGGGGCGCGTGCAGGACAGGCTGGCGCTCACGCTCGCCTGGCACGAGGCGTGGCAGTCGGCATCCACCTCGGGCGGCCGCGCGTAGACCTCGCAGCGGGGCGGCTCGAACCAGACGTCGCACCCGCCGTGGCATTCGCCGCTGCAGGCGCCGGAGACCTCGGCGACGCAGGTTCCGTCGCAGCTTCCGGTGCACGTCGCGTCGCAGCGGCCCACGCACTCGCCGGCGCAGGTCGTCCCGTCGACCGCGGTCCCGTCGCAGGTGCCGTAGCACGCGCCGGAGCAGCCGCCGGTGCAGGTCGCCGAGCACGAGCCGGTGCAGGAGGCGGACGCGTCGACCCAGCATTCGCCCGAGCAGCTCGCGCTGCACTCGCCGATGCCGATCGTCCCCGGCTCGCAGGTCGCCACCAGCTCGCCCGGCGTGACGGTGACGTCGCAGCTCGCCGCGCAGCTCGCGTAGGCGTCGAAGCTCGCCTCGCACGCGGGCGGCGTATAGGTGAGCGACAGGAACGCGCCGCTCGGGATCGCCGCCCGGATCGTGTCCTGGATCCGGGTCTGCAGGGTCGTCCCGCAGGCTGCGGCGACCAGCGCCGCGTCGTCGGTGGCCCCGCCCGTCGGGCTCAGCTCCGCATCGGTCAACCCGACCGCGGTTCCGATGTTCTTGCAGGCGGTCGTCAGCTCGGTCGCCAGGTCGTGCGCCTTGGCGTTCACGGCGACCACCGCCCGGAAGAACGCCTCGACCTTCTGCGCGTTCTCGTCGGCACCGAAGTCGCCGACGGTGCCGGTGACGACGCTGAGTTCGGACTCGTCGCAGTTCACGGCGTCGGCCAGGTTGCACGACACCGCGGCTCCGCCCAGGCCCAGCAGCCCGGCGACCACGATCAACAGGATCAAGCTCCGGTACTTCATCTTCGTCTTCCTCCCTCTCGTTGCCTGCGCCCCGCCGATCCCGTTGCCTGCGGCGGCGCCGTTTCCGCTGGACGGCGGCACTTTGACATGGAAGTCGGCGCGGGGCAACCCGGCGTCCGCCGAGGCGTCGGCGGACGGTCCGAGCCGTCCGGGATCATTCCGGTTTGCGTTGGCTCGCGATGCGCAGCAGCAGGTCTTCGAGCGTCCCGCGGCGGGGGGCCAGCTCGAGCAGTCGTCCGCCGGCCGCGACGACCTCGGACGCCAGCTCGGTCGCGGCGGCTTCGCCGTCCACGACGAACTCGTCCACGTCCGCCCGTCGTTCGTGGTGTGCGGCCCGGGCGGCCAGGCGGGCGGCCTGCTGTTCCGTCAATCCGGCGGCGCGCAGGTCGACGCCCGTCGCTTCGCGTTGCAGCAGGACGGCCAGCGAGCCCTCGTCCGCGACCACCCCCTGGTTGATGATCGCGACGCGGTCGGCGGTGGTCTCGACGTCCGGCAGGATGTGCGAGGACAGCAGCACGGCGGCGCCGGCCCGGGCGCGTTCGAGGACGAGGTCGCGGAACTCCTTGCGTCCGATCGGGTCGAGGCCGGACAGCGGCTCGTCGAGGACCAGCACCTCGGGATCGGCGAGCAGCGCCTGTGCCATTCCCACGCGCTGCATCATCCCCTTGGACAGCTTGCGGATCGGGCGGTCGGCGGCGTGGGCCACGCCGAGCCGTTCGAGGAGCGCGTCTCCGCGTCTGCGGCATTCGGCGTCGGGCAGTCGGAACAGGCGGCCGTAGTCCACGAGCAGCTCGCGGGGCGAGAGGTGATCGTAGAAGTAGGGGTTCTCGGGGAGGAAGCCGAGCCGAGCGCGGGACTCCTTGTGCGGCACGGGGACGCCGAGGATGGAGGCCGAGCCGCGGTCGGGTGTGACCAGCCCGAGCAGCATCTTGATCGTCGTGGTCTTGCCGGCGCCGTTGGGTCCCAGCAGGCCGAAGATCTGGCCGCGTCGCACGGAGAGCGAGACGTCGCGGACGGCGGTGACGCGGCGGCGAAGGAACTGGGTGCGGAAGGTCTTGGCGTAGCCGCGGATTTCGATCGCCGGCGGGTCCGCGGTCATGTCCGGGCGCTAGGCGCCGGCGGCGGTGGCCGGCTGGGCCGCCGAGAGCCGCAGCGCCAGCAGGCGGCTGGCGAGGGTCTCGTCGATGTCCGCGATCTGGGCCCCGAACCCCCAGGGGGTGGCCCCCGGGCCCCTGAGTCGCACGATCACCTGCGCCCCGACGCGCACCGGTCCCTCGGGGGTGTCGAGCATCAAGGTCAGGCGGTCGCCGACGCGCGGGGGCTGTTCGTCCTGCACGACCACGCCCACCGACCCGAGGCGTCGCAGCACGGCGTCGCGGACCACCGTCGCCTTGGCCCCCTCGGAGGCCGCCAGCTCGTACCGGATCCCCATTCGCAGCTCGGGTGTCGTCCCGTTGTCGCCCATCCCACGAACCTCCCTCTCGGACCCACCACCCCCCGATGGTGGACGGATATTCAGGATCCGGCCCGCGCAAGTCAAGTAAACAGCGCAGCCTCGGGCGGGGCGTCGGGGACGTCGGGTCCCCCGGCCTTCGAGTAGCAGTAGGCGCAGCCTGTGCGGCACGGGTGGGTGACGTAGTCGCCGAGGTCGGTCGACGGGGCGCAGCGGCAATGCCGGCGTTGGGAGGGGTCGCGGCCGGCGGGCACGGCGACGCCCAGCGGATGGAGTGCGGTCGCCAGTTCGGCGTCGATGCAGGCGGCCGGCCCCACCGTCCCGTCCAACCGTTCGAGCAGCTTCGGTTGGCAGCACAGGGACAGTTCCAGCCCGGCGTGGCGGGCGAGTTCGGCGAGGGCCGCGGCCCACTCGAGCTTCTCGGCGAGCGACGACGGTGCGAGGCCGGAGCGAGCGTACTGGGGCAGGAGGGAGCCCTTGAGCGACAGGGAGGACAGGAAGGAGGAGATGCAGCGTCGCACGCCGGCTCGCGCCAGTCGTTCGGCCAGTCGGGCGAAGGTCTCGCGGGACGACACCGTCGGCAGCACGGGGTCGAAGCGCCAGAGGACGCGGCGGCCGTCGCCGCCGAGGAGGCGTACGAGTTCGGGCACGGTGTCGGCCGCCTGTTCCCAGCGGGGCGCGCGCGGCTCGAGCGGCGAGCCGCCGAGTCCGGTGAGCGTGAGGTGCACGAAGACGTTGGGCAGGGCGGCGACGGCGGTCCGCAGGGTGGAGCGTTCGGTGAGTTGCTGCGGGTGCTTGGTCCAGAGGAACAGCGCGTCGGGGGGCCGGCGGAAGCGGCCCAGACGGTGTGCGAGCCAGTCGGCGTGCCAGCCGGGCAGGTCGGTGCGTCGCGAGGCGGAGACGATGGCGGGCACGGTTCAGGCCAGGCCGCGCTGGTCGAGATCGTCTTCCGACAGGCCGAAGAAGTGGCCGGTCTCGTGCAGCAGCGTGACGTAGACCTCGTCCTCGAGCTCCGCCTCGTTCTCGACCACGTCCTCGAGGTTGCGCTGGAAGACCAGGATCCTGGTGAGCGCGGGGGCGCCCTGATCGGCGTAGGGCACGCCGTCGAACATCCCGAGGGAGCGCGGGTCGAAGCCCTGTTCCACGGCTTCGCGATCGGGTCGGTCCTGGACGATCACCGGCACGTGTTCGATGCGCAGTCGGATCGGGTCCGGCAGCTGGGCGATGGCCTCCTGGACCAGCCGTCCGAACCGCGAGAGCGAGATATGCGGCACGCCGCGTCGTCGTCGTCGTCGCCGGTCCAGCTCCCACACCTCGAGGAACAGCTCGCGAGCGCGGTCGTCCTCTCCCAGGGTTTCGTGCGCCACCGCCACCCGGTGGGTGGTGTCGGCCCGTTCCTCGGCGGTCAGCTCCGCCGCGCGCAGGCGTTCGCCCAGTTCGACGACCAGGCGGGGGTCGGCGTCGTCGTCGAGCAGATCGAGAGCGGTGAGGCCGGCGTCGACGAGCGTGGGGTCGGTGCGGAAGGCCTGGGACAGCAGGTCCAGCGCCCGCTCCTCGTCCTCTTCCTCGAGCCGCAGCAGTCCGCGGACGTACAGCACCTCGGGCGACCCGCCGAAGCGGTCGGCCATCCGGTCGACCTCGCGTCGGGCTCCGTCGAGGTCATGGGCGTCGAGCCGCCGGAGCACCCGCTCCATCGCCGCGTCGACGTCGTCTCGTCTGCTCGTCCGGGCCACGCTCCTCCGCCTCCCGCTCCGCTTCCCGCACCCCACCCCGCTCCATGCCACCCCCTGCCTGACTTGTCGAGGGGCGCGTG
>CAZMRP010000417.1:0-5243 GCA_964568275.1 uncultured Myxococcales bacterium | reverse complement strand
GCAGCCCCAGCTGCGCCGCCCGCTCCAGGATCCGCCGCGCCTCCGCCGCCGTGAACACCCCCTGGTCCAGGAACACGTCGCAGTATTCCGCCAGCCGTTCCGTCGCCACCGCCGGCAACAGCTCGTCCACCACGTGCCGGACGTAGGCCGCCTGGCGCCCCTTGAACTCCGGGGGCACCGCGTGCGCGCCGAGGAACGTCGGCACGAGCCGGATCGGGTGCAGCTGCCCCGCCCGGTAGATCGTCCGCAGGATCCGCAGCTCGTGCTCCAGCGACAGCCCGTAGCCGCTCTTGGCCTCCAGCGTCGTCACGCCGAACGACAGGCAGCGGTTGAGGCGCGCCAACGCCAGCCGCAGCAGCTCGTCGTCGCTCGCCGCCCGGGTGGCCCGGACCGTCGACAGGATGCCGCCGCCGGCCGCCAGGATCTCGAGGTACGGGCGCCCCGCGGCCCGCAGCGCGAACTCGCGCTCGCGCGTGCCCGCGAACACCAGGTGCGTGTGCGGGTCGACCAGCCCCGGCGTCACCACCCGGCCGTGCAGGTGGTAGGTCTCGGTGCGGGGCCCGACCTTCACGTGCCGCGACAGCGCCGCCGTCGGCCCGGCCCACAGCACCCGACCCTCGGCGATGGCCAGCGCCCCGTCCTCCACCAGCCCCAGGTCCTCGCCGCCGCCGCCCCGGGCCCGCGGCGGGACCGTCAGCAACTGTCCGGCGTGCGTGAGGACGACCTCGGCTTCGAACATCCCACCGCTCCCCGCGCGCCCTGCGCGCGCCGCGATTCGATGCTATCGGGTCGGCCCGGGCCGCGCAAGGCGGGGTTCAGCGGGGCATCGGCACGCGCACGTCCCGCTCCCCCGCGAACGAGATCGCCTCGTCGTACCCCGCGTCGTAGTGCCGGTAGACCCCGAGCAGCGGGTCGGCCGTCAGCACCCGCTCCAACCGCCGCTCGGCCGCCTCCGTGCCGTCGGCGACGATCACCATCCCGGCGTGCAGCGAGTAGCCCATCCCCACGCCGCCCCCGTGGTGGTACGAGACCCAGGTCGCGCCGCAGACGGCGTTGGAGACCAAATTCAGAATCGGCCAGTCGGCGATGGCGTCCGAGCCGTCCTTCATCGCCTCGGTCTCGCGGTTCGGCGAAGCCACCGAGCCGCAGTCGAGGTGGTCGCGGCCGATGACCAGCGGGGCCCGGACGCGGCCGCTGCGGACCAGCTCGTTGAACGCCCGGCCCACGCGGGCCCGGTCGCCCAGCCCGAGCCAGCAGATGCGCGAGGGCAGCCCCTGGAACGCCACCCGCTCGGCCGCCAGGTCGAGCCAGCGGTGCAGCGCCCGGTCGTGCGGCACCGCCTGCTTGACCACCTCGTCGGTGGCCCGGATGTCCGCCGGATCCCCCGACAGCGCCACCCAGCGGAACGGTCCCTTGCCCTGGCAGAACAACGGCCGGATGTACAGCGGCACGAAGCCGCCGATCTCGAAGGCCCGCGGCTCGCCCCCCGCCACCGCCTCGGCCCGGATGTTGTTGCCGTAGTCGAAGGCCTTTGCGCCGCGCCGCTGCATCTCGAGCATCGCCGTCAGCTCGGCCGCCATGCTCTCCCGGGACCGACGCACGTAGTCCGCCGGGTCGCTCGCCCGCAGCCCGGCCGCCGCCTCCAGCGACAGGCCGCGCGGCACGTAGCCGTTCAGCGGATCGTGGGCGCTCGTCTGCTCCGTCACCAGGTCCGGAATGCGTCCCCGCCGGACCAGCTCGGGATACACGTCGCCCGCGTTCGCCACCAGCCCGATCGACAGCGCCTCGCGCTTCGCCAGCGCCCGGTCCAGCAGCGTCAAGGCCTCGTCCAGCGTCGCCGCCCGGCGGTCGAGGTAGCGGGTCTGGAGCCGACGCTCGAGCCGGGCCGGGTCGACCTCCACGCCGAGGAACGCGGCGCGGTTCATCGTCGCCGCCAGCGGCTGCGCGCCGCCCATCCCGCCCAGCCCCGCCGACAGGACCCAGCGGCCCGCGAGGTCCCCGCCGAAGTGGCGGTCCGCCGCCGCCGCGAAGGTCTCGTAGGTCCCCTGCAGGATCCCCTGGGTGCCGATGTAGATCCACGAGCCGGCCGTCATCTGGCCGTACATCGTCAGGCCCAGCGCCTCGAGCCGCCGGAACTCGTCCCACGTCGCCCACTTCGGTACCAGGTTGGAGTTGGCGATCACCACCCGCGGCGCGTCGGCATGGGTGCGGACCACCCCGACCGGCTTGCCCGACTGCACCAGCAGCGTCTCGTCGTCGCCGAGCGTCCGGAGCGCGTCGAGCAGCGCGTCGAAGCAGGGCCAGTTGCGCGCCGCCTTCCCCGTCCCCCCGTAGACGATCAGCTCCTGGGGCCGCTCCGCGACCTCGGGGTCGAGGTTGTTCTGCAGCATCCGGAACGGCGCCTCGGTCAGCCAGCTCCGGCAGGTCAGCGCGCTGCCTCGCGGTGCTCGAACGGTTCGTGCGCTCATCGCTTCCTCCCGACGGGTCCGGAACATACCACAGGCCGCCGCCGCCGGAGCCCCCCGGCCGGCGCCTGCCGGTTTCTTCGTCCCGGCCGCGGCGCCGGTTACAGTCCGCCCGGAGGAGGTGGGCGATGCGGGGTTGGTGGTTCGCGGCGTGTCTCGCGCCCCTGGGCGGCTGCGGCCTGCTCGGGGACCCGGGCGAGCTGGTCGGCGAGATGACCGTGCGGGCGACGCTGGAGGAGAACAGCTGCGGCGGCGCCCTCGGGACGATCCCGGGCACCGCCGAGATCGAGGTGCAACTGTTCGAGCGTTCCGGGCAGCTGACGTGGGTCGGCTCCCAGGGGACGTTCCAGGCCGACATCGACGAGCAGGGGAACTTCGTGTTCCGCAGCTACGGCAGCCAGCTGCTGCGGGCCGAGGAGCCCGACGGCCTGGGCGGCGTGCGGGCCGCCTGCGTGGTCGAGGCCGCCGAGGAAATCCGCGGCACGCTGGTGCGTCGCGTCGTCCCCGCCGCCGCGGACGGCGGCGACGCCGCCGCCGACGGGGAGCCGGAAGCCGTCCCGGCCAGCGTCACCGCCACCGATACCTTGCAGATCGGCGCCGTGGCCGGCGCCGACTGCCGGGACTTCATCGGCCTGGGCGGCTCGAGCTTCCAGGCCCTGCCGTGCCGCGTGGTCCTCGAGCTGGCCGGGTCCGAAGAGTAGCGCGGGCCCCGCTCAGGGCTTCTCCGCCAACAGCACCAGGCTCGGCGAGTCGCCGCCGAAGAACACCCCGGGGGTGGCGAAGCGGCCCGAGATCTCGATCACGCGGAACCCCGCCGTGTGGAACAGCTTGCCCATCTCGTGCAGCGAGTAGAGGCGGATCGAGTACTCGACCGTCTCCTGGTCGCCCGCGCTGGTGGCCCAGGAACGCTTCACCGTCACCCGGCTGGTGATGAAGTTGAAGTCGGTGTCCTCGAGGTACTGGCGGTCGTCGCCCTGGAACCAGGTCGAGCGGGGCTGGTTCCACAGCACGTGGTCGCGGTTGCAGACCTGCAGCAGGAACCGGCCGCCGGGCTTGAGCGCCCGGGCGGCGTTGGCCAGCACCTGCACGTTGGTGTCGTCGTCGAAATAGCCGAAGGTGGGTCCGATGCAGTACACCGCGTCGAACGCCGACTCGAAACGCAGGTCCCGCATGTCGCCCTGGATGAAGTTGAGCTTGACCGACCGGGCCTGCGCGTGGTCCCCGGCGCGCGCCAGCATCGGCAGCGAAAGGTCCAGACCCACCACCTCGAAGCCGCGCAGCGCCAGCTCCACCGCGTGCCGTCCGTCCCCGCAGCCCAGGTCGAGCACCCGCGCGCCGCGGGCCACCCCGAGCGACCGCTCGATGAACTCCACTTCGCGCCGCGTCTGGTCCGCCGTGTAGTGCGGCAGCGAGCGGATGTGCTCGTCGTCGAAGATCTCCTCCCACCACGGTCGACGCTCGCCGTGTCGCCGCCGCCGCCGGGGGCGCGCCGGGCGCGGCGCCGTCGACGGTCGCGGCCGCTCCGGCGCAATCAGCGGCGCGGCGCTCGGCTCGGAGTCCTCCGTCTCCACCGACTCGACGTCGGCCTCGCCCAGCTCCTCCGCCGGCTCGTCGGCCGCCTCACCCGCCTTCGTCTCCTCCGCCGGCGGTGCGAACGGAGGCTCGGACTCCGGAAGCAACGCCCCCAGTTCGGCCAGCTCCGGCGGCATCGCCGCCGGGGCGACCCGCGGGACGTCGTCCTCGGGAATCGAGATCACCGACGGCGGCGCGTCCAGGCCCAGTCCGCCCGGCTCATCGACCGCTCGCCGCTTCTTCGGTGGTGGCGGCGGCGCCGACATCGCCGGCGGCGCGAACACATCGCCCAGACCCTTGCTCGACGGCCGGTCCTCCGCCGGCGCGAACTCCCCCAGCCCGACGTCCGTGCCCCCTCCGACGATCGCGCTCGGCACCGCGGACGGCTCGTCCGCCCCCGCGGCGGCGAGGACCCCGTCCTGCTGTGCCGGCGGCTCCATCGTGTCCCGCTCGACCTGCACGTCGCTCAGCGAGACCTCCTCGGCCTCGTCCGTCGCCGGCTCGTCCACCTCCACGGCGATGTCGTCCGCCCCCTCCGCCGTGTCGGTCGCGGTCGCGGCCTCCTCCATCCGAACCGCCGGTTCCGCCGCCGGTCCCTCGGCCGCGAACGTCCGGCCGTCCGCCGGCGTGTCCTCCTCGTCGGCCGGGGCATCGTCGGCTTCCGCCAGTTCCGCCGACGGCGCCACGTCGGGCTCCGACGGCGCCGCGTCGGACTCCGGCGAGGCCACGTCGGGCTCCGACGGCGTCGCGTCGGACTCCGGCGAGGCCGCGTCGGGCTCGGGCGGCGTCGCGTCGGACTCCGACGGCACCTCGTCGGGAACGGACGGCGCACCGTCGTTGCCGACGACCGCTGCCTCCCGGTCCGTTTCCTCCGCCGCGCCCGCGACCGGTACCAGCGAGTCGTCCGCGAGATCCTCGACGTCGGCGGCCGGGATGTCGACGACGTCGGGCGAGAGCGCCGGCTCCTCTTCCGGGCCGGGCGTCGGCTCCTCGAGCACCGCGTCGTCCGCGAGCTCGACCGGGAGCTCCTCGGGTTGCGCCACAGGGGAGGCTTCCGGGGCCTTGGGCGCCGGTCGCGGCGGCAGCACGTGACGCGGTGGCTGCGAAGGCGTGGGCGACGGAATCGGCTCGGGCGCAGGCTGCGGCGGCGGTTGAGAGGGACGGTACGCCTCGACCGAGCTGATCACCTCCGGCAAGCCGCCCGGG
>CAZMRP010000416.1:0-5244 GCA_964568275.1 uncultured Myxococcales bacterium | reverse complement strand
TTCGCCGGCACCGCAGCAATCGCCACAGGTGGAGGGTGCCGAGGTGCGGGCCGGGATCGGCAACGGCGTCGCGGCGGTCATCGCGCGGTGCTCGTCGGCCTCGGGCGGCTCGCCGTCGACCAGCGTGACCAGCACCCGGTGCGGCCGGAACGGCGCGAGGTCGGCCGCGAACTCGGCGGCCGTCGCGTAGCGCTGGGCCCGGTCGCGGGCGACGGCCTTGAAGATCACCCGCTCCAACTCCTCCGGCAGGTCGTCGCGCAGCGCACGGGCCGAGGGGAACGGATCGGTGAGCGACTGGGCGAGCACCTGGTGGAACGTCGAGCCGGTGAACGGCAGCCGGCCGGTCAGCGCCTCGAACAGCATCACGCCGGCGGCGTAGATGTCGACGCCGGCGTCGACGTTCTGGTCGCCCCGCGCCTGCTCGGGCGACATGTAGTACGGCGTGCCCATCACGGCGCCCGGCTGGGTCAGGCGGGTGGCCTGGCCGGCATCGGCGGTGAGCCTGGCGATGCCGAAGTCGAGCAGCTTGACGGTCCGCTCGCCCTTGCGGCCGGCGACCAGGTAGACGTTCTCCGGCTTGAGGTCGCGGTGGACGATCCCCTTGGCGTGGGCGGCCTCGAGGGCCTCGAGCACGTCCGTCAGGATGGCGACGATGTCGCCCACCGGCATGCGGCGCTGGCGCCGCATCACCTTCTCGAGGTCCTCGCCGTCGAGGAACTCCATCACCAGGTAGGTGCGGCCGTCGTGGCTCGTGCCGACGTCCTGGACCTGCACGATGCCCGGGTGCCCGACCGAAGCGGCGGCGCGGGCTTCCTGGAGGAACCGGGCCGCCAGCTCGGGGTTGCCGGCATACTCGAAGCGGATCAGCTTCACCGCCACGTGCAGGCCGATCAGCTCGTGGACCGCCTCGTAGACCTCCCCGACGCCGCCGCGGCCCAGCAAACGGAGCAGGCGGTACTTGTCGGCGAGCAGCGTGCCGGTCAGGTCGCCGGTCGTCGCCGGGGCCGGGCCCGGGGCGGGGGCCACGACGACGGCCGGCCCCGTCGCGGGGGCGCGCCCGACGGAGGCCGGGGTGGGGACGACGCCGCCGGGAGTGCTCGGACGGATCTGGGTCTGCGCCATGGCCGGATCCGCCGGCGGCCTCTCGGCGCTTCCGGTGGAAACCCGTCTGCCCGGTCCGGCGACGTCGGACGTCGGCGGCATTCCTTGCTGGGACGGAGCGCCCGACGCGGAGGTGTCGGTCATCTGCTCGAGGAAGGCACGCAGGATCTTGTCCTGGGAGTGCTTCCTGGCGCGGTCGGGTCCCTGGGCTTGCATCTGCTCCGTCGACTTTCCCCGAACGGCCCCGAGTTTACACCGTGGCGGGCGAGAGGCAACCCTGCCGACGTACGGGCGCCGACGTCCGGGCCTCCGCAGCCTGCGATTCCGGGAAGTTGAAGGGCGGGCGCGGGGCCGCTTGACAACCGGGGCCCGGACGGCGGACATAGGGATTGTGCGGCGGATTGACGGGCGCGCGGAACGGGCCGCGTCGCTCGTCCACGCACGTCGGCCGGGGGATACGGTGGCCCCTGGGGATCCGGAGCGCGTCGTGAAGTCGATTCTCAGGTTGTGCCAGGCGGTGGAAGAGCAGGCGCGGGAGGTCTACGACGGGCTGGCCCGGCGGGCCTCGGACCCGGAGCTGGCCGCGTTGTGGCGGGAGTTGGCGGAGGAGGAGGGCCGGCACCGCGAGCACTGGCAGATGCTGCTGCGGTCCGCGGAACGGGGCCAGGTGCCGTCGTTGTTCCCGAACGAGGAGGAGGTCGAGGCGGAGCTGCGGTCGGTGCTGACCCGGATCGCGGCGCTGCGGACGAGCCTGGACGCGACGTCGAGCGCATCGTGGTCGTTCGTGCTGGGGCTGCGCACGCAGTTCCAGCTGCTCCAGCCGACGCTCGAGTACCTGCTGCAATGGGCGCAGCGGCTGGGCGGTGAAGCGGAGCCGCAGCTGAGCTCCGAGCGGTCGCTGGCGCGGCTGGTGGGCGCGGTGCGGCGGAGCGGTGCGGGGCCCGAGCTGGACCTGGCGTGCGAGATGTTGACGGCGTTGCAGCGCCAGAACCGGCAGCTGCTGCTGCAGAGTCACCGCGACGCGCTGACCGGCGTCCGCAACCGCCGCGGGTTCCTCGACATGATCTTCCCGCTCTGCCACCTGGCCCAGCGCTCGGGGCAGACCGTCGGCTTCCTGATGCTCGACCTCGACGACTTCAAGCGCGTCAACGACGAGCACGGCCACGAGCGGGGGGACGAGGTGTTGCGGTCGGTCGCGCGGATCCTGCAGGGCAACCTGCGCCAGTCGGACGTGCTCGGGCGCCACGGGGGCGACCAGTTCATCGCGTTCCTCTCGCCGGTGGTGACCGGAGCGGTGGCGGCGGTGGGGGAGAAGCTGCGGGCGGCGGTCGAGGAGGGCACGGCGGCGGCGCACGCGGTGACGGTGAGCGTCGGCGGGGCCAGCGGGATGATGGGACGCGACGTGCAGCGCGACGTCGACAAGCTGCTGGCGCGGGTGGATGCCTGCCTGTTCGTCGCCCGGTCGACCGGGCGCAATCGTGTGGTCGTGCAGGAGTAGGGCGGTCGCGCGGCCTAGAACGCGGTGCCGTCGATGCGCGTGCCGGGGGAGTACGGCGAGTGGTCCGCCGTGTCGGCCGTCGAGTGCGCCTCGAAGCCGGCCACGCCCGCCGGGGTGACGTCGGTGTCGTCGAGGTCCGGGTTGAGCGTGTAGGACTGGTCCGCGCTGCCTTCGGTGCCGCTGAAGGTGTAGGTCTGGAGGGTGGTGGCGGCGAGGGCGACGGTGATCGTGTCGCCGCCGTTGTTCAGGCCGAGCTGGCCGGACGAGGCGGCGAAGGCGCGCACGGTGCCCCAGGTCGTGCACGACGGCGTCCCGCCGCCGAACACCAGCACGGCCGCGCCGGGGGCGAGCGACACGTCCGGGGCGAAGGTGTGACGGACCGCCACCGAGTCGGCGACCGTCACGCCGGCCAGCGACAGCGTGTCGGTGCTCACGTTGACCAGCTCGACGAACTCGTCGCGGCTGGTGTCGGCCGCCCCGTCGCAGTTGACGTCCGCGGCGGCCGGCGGGTCGGCGAGGAACTCGTTGAGCACCAGGTCGCCCGCCACCGGGGCCCGCCCTTCGCCGGCGCAGGCCGAGCTGTCGATGCCGGTCAGGTCCTCGGTCCGGTAGGGTTGGATGCGGTGCGCGCCGTCCCAGTCGGTGACGGGCGCCAGCACGTCGAAGATCGCCCCGACGCACAGCGCCGACGAGTCCTGGACGCGCAGCGCCACGCCGGTGGCGGTGCCGTAGGACACCGTGACGTCGCGACCCGCGAGGGCGGTCACGGTGGCGTCCGTCACCCGCACCAGCTCGGACTCCAGCTCCTCCGAGGGGGTGAGGCCGGTGCTGAGGTCCTGGATCAGGCCGTCGATCGGGTTGGTCCGCGACACGATCGTCACCGCCTCGTGCGCCGTGACCTGCTTGTGCTCGTGGAACGACGCCAACTCGGTCACGTTCACGGTGATCTGGTCGCCCACCGCGACGTCCGCCTCCCAGCCGGTGCCCTCGTAGAAACCGATCGCCGGCCCGCCGGCGTCGACCTGGACGAAGTACCCGTTCGGGTAGACGTAGGTCACGAGCACGTCGCACAGCGTCGCGGTCACCGGGCCGTCCGCCATCGCGCGCAGCGCCGCGATGGCGGTGCAGCCCGGCGGCACGTCGGGTCCCACATCGGTGCCGTCGGTGGGGACGTCCACGGGGACGTCGGGCTCGACGTCGGCATCGGCATCGGGTCCGGGCACGTCGGCATCGGCATCGGCGTCGGCATCGGCATCGGCGTCGGCGTCGGCATCGGCGTCGGCGTCGGCATCGGCCCCGGCGCACGAGCAGATGCTCCATTCCGAGCCGCTGGGGCTGCAGACCTGGGTGCTGGTGCTGCCGTCGGGGCACGTGCAGCCGCGCAGCTCGAAGGGGGTGCAGATGTCGTCGTCGCCGCAGCCGGTCGTCAGGGCCAGACCGGCGGTCGCCAGAACCACCACGAACCATCCATGTCGCATCGTCGTGCTCCTTGCCGGGTCGGCATCGGTGGGCGACCCGGATGCGTGATATGTAGCAGAGCGGGGGGTGGTTGTCAGCCGCGCGCATCCGGCGGGGGCCGGTGTTGCGAGGTGGACGGACGGGTCGACGGCGATGCGGGAGCGTTACGACCTGTTGATTGTGGGCGGCGGCCTGTCCGGTCTCAGTCTGGCGGCCGCCCTCGTACGCTCCTCGTTGTCCGGGCTGCGGCTGCTGGTGGTCGACCGCAGTCCGTTGGACGACGAGCGGCGGACCGTCTCGTACTGGTCGCGCGAGCCGACGCCCTTCGACGGGCTGGCGGGCCGGGTCTGTGACCGGTGGCTCGTGCGAGCGGCGGGGTGCGAGCGCCTGCTGCACCTGGGGCAGCGTCGCGTTGCGAACGAAACCGTCGGCGAGCGGCACGCTCGCCCACCCGTCGCTGACCGCGGTGACCGTCGCCGCGCCGACGCGCGTACGGAAGGCGCCGGGCGCGATCGAACTCGTCACCGGCGTGCGCGCCGCGGGGGCGGCGCACCCCGCGACGAGCGGCAACGACGCCGATGCTGCGAGGCCGAGGCCGAGGCCGGTCCGGATGAACTGTCGACGTGATGCGGGCATGCGCAACTCCTGGCCTGGATGGACACATTGTCGGCGACGGCGCCCGCAGCCGCACGCCGCACGACGCGGAACGGGCCGGAAAAAAGGCGACAATCGCAACCTGCGAAGCCAGGCAGGGGTCGACGATGGCCGAACAGTCCTTTCACGGTGTGTTTCCCTACCTCGTCTCGCCGATCGATGCGGCCGGCAACGTCAAGGAAGACGTGCTCGCGCGGCTGTGCGAAGACCTGATCGCGGCCGGCGTGCACGGCCTCGCGCCGCTCGGATCGACCGGCGAATTCGCCTACCTGTCGTGGGAGCAGCAGCGCCGCGTGGTCGAGGTCGTCATCGAGGCCGCGAAGGGGCGCGTGCCGGTGGTGGCCGGCGTGGCCTCGACGACGATCGCGCAAGCCGAGTCGCGCGCCCGCACCTTCGAGCGGATGGGTGCCGACGGCATCCTCGCGATCCTCGAGGCGTATTTCCCGATCGACGACGAGGGGGTCTACGCGTACTTCGAGGCGATCGCCGGGGCGGTGGGCCTGCCCGTCGTGCTCTACACGAACCCGAACTTC
>CAZMRP010000415.1:0-5245 GCA_964568275.1 uncultured Myxococcales bacterium | reverse complement strand
CGGCACGAAGAAGTCCACCGCGGCGTCGATTTCCACGCCCAGGTTCCGGCCGCCCGACGGCCCGCCCATGAAGTTCGCCGGCACCCCGTTCACCTTCTGCTCGAACGGACTCACCACGTCCGACGTGGCGTAGCCCCACAGCAACCCCAGCGAGCCCTGGAACCACGACCAGGGCCGCGCCCGGAACGTCGGATTGAGGTACAACGCGCCCGACACGCCGCCGTTCGTGGACAGCAGGTCCAGCCCCGGCACCGGCTCGCCCGTCAACTCCGGGCTGCCCGCCAACGTCGCCGCCCGCGCGTACTGCCAGGCCCACAGCTCCTCGAACATGATCAACCCGACGTTGTAGTCCGGGTCGAAGGTGAACCGCAGCTGCCGGTCGTCGTAGCTGTTCGCGTCCCCCGTCGCCGCCCCCAGCTCGAGCTGGATGAAGTACTCGTCCGCGTAGTCGACCACGCCCCGCACCGCGCCCCCCAACTGCAGGATGTCGTGCTCGGGCGCCGTCAGCGAACGCGCCGCGTCGGTCGTGCCGAACACCCCGACCCCCTCCGCCGCCACCCGCAGGTCCCACGACGGCGCCAACTCGAAGGTCCAGTCCCCGGCCACGTCCACCGCCACCACCTCGAGGTGGTCCCCGTCGTCGAACGTCTGGTTGCGGTAGGCCACGTACATCCCCACCGAGTTCTGCTCCTCGGCGTAGCGCAGCGCGAAGATCCCCTGCCAGGCCAGATCGCCGTTCCACAGGTCGGCGAGGTGGTCGCGGTACACCAGGTCCGCACCCAGGATCGCCACCACGTCCTTCCAGAACGTGTCGGTGACCGTGTTGAGCGGCTTGGTCGCGAACACCACCCGCTCCACCAGGTCGCCGTAGCGGTTGTAGCCCCAGGTCTGCGGCCGGTCGCCGTCGTTGGCCAACAGCCCCAGGCCCCAGCTCGACGCCTGCTGCCCCGCCCGCAGGATCCCGTACCCGGTGTCCCACTCCACGTACAGCTGCCGGAAGTCGAACGGCCGGATCCCCACCAACTCGCCGCCCGAACCCTCCTCCCCCGCCGGCGACTCGCGCATCCGCGGCTCCAACGCCGCGTCGACTCCCGACGTCGAGTCGCCGAAGATCGTCCCGGTCATCACGTCGAACTGCCCGCGGATCTTCACCGACGAGATCGACAGCTCGGGCGTCGCCCGCAGGCGGCTCCAGCCGTAGAAGTTCTGGCCCAGATCCTGCCCGTACGGCCGCTCGCCCAGCGGGTCGGCCGGACCGAGCGCCATGTCGCCGAGCCCGAAGATCGACAGCTGGTAGTAGCCGGGAATCGCCACGTGCAGCCGGCCGGTCTCGCCCTCCAACTCCACGTCGGCCTCGCCCGCCTCTCCGGCCGCCCCGTCGCCCGCGTCGTCGACCACCGTGTCCGGCTCGGCGGTCCCGCCGCCCGCCAGCAACAGTTCGCTCGACGGGCCGGCGTCCTCCGTCGGCTCCTCGACCGCCGCCTCCGCCGACACCGAAGTCTCGACCTCGGTCGCCGCCGCCTCCGCCGACACCGAAGTCTCGACCTCGGTCGTCGCCGCCTCCGCCGACACCGAAGTCTCGACCTCGGTCGTCGCCGCCTCCGCCGACACCGAAGTCTCAACCTCGGTCGTCGCCGCCTCCGCCGACACCGCCTCGTCCGCAGGCGCCGTCGGATCCGCGGTCGCCTCCGCCGGCTGCGCGCCGGCCGAGCCCGTGGCCGCCACCACCAGCAGGAGGACCAGTGCCGCATTCGGCAAGCAAGGTTCGAAGGTCGAACGTGCTGCGCCTCGCTTCATGAATCTCTCCTCGCTCCCTCGGGTGCCACGACCCCGCGGCCGCCCCGACAACGAGCATCTGTACGGGCGCGCACTATACGGTGGGAACTCCGCGAAGTCAAAGCGGACGACGCGCCTCGCGCCGGAGATCGCCTCGACCACGAAGCCACACTTCGCGCCCCGGCCGACGCACCCGAGCAACGACCCGGCGAACCCGAACCTCGATGCCACCCGACCGGCGACAGCCCGAGCCTCGAGGACGTCCCCGTCCGCGCTGCCGGCCGACGACGCCCTGTCCCTCGACCCCGTGGTACACACAACACCGACAGGGCAATACCATCACCCATACACGTCCATGAGGTGCGACTGTGGCGCCTTTTCCTTGACAACTCTGGAATTCTGGTGAATACCACGCCGAATCAAGGCACGAGGCGCATCCAGCAGGCGGCGGATGGGCCGGAAGGAGAAATGAGGATGTCGACCAGGCTGTTCGGAATCGCGCTCGGCGTGGCGCTGCTGACCGGGGTTGCGGGATGGGGCTGCGGCGGGGACGACGACAGTTGTCCGGCCGGGATGCAGACGTGCGGCGGCAACTGCGTGGACCTGAACACCGACTTCAACAACTGCGGCGGTTGCGGCCGCGCGTGTCCGGCCGGCACGCTGTGCCAGTCGGGGTCGTGCGCCTGCTCCGGCGGGCTGACGCTGTGCGGCACGACCTGCGTGAGCACGCAGGGCGACTCGGAGAACTGCGGCACCTGCGGCAACCGCTGCGGGTCCGGCGAGTACTGCCGCGCCGGCGTCTGCACCTCGGAGTGCACTCCGATCGCCGAGAGCTGCAACAACCAGGACGACGACTGCGACACGGTGATCGATGACGACGTCTCGCGTCCGTGCAACACGCCGTGCGGCGACGGCACGCAGACCTGCACCAACGGCATCTGGGGCACCTGCAGCGCGCGGGCGCCGACCACCGAGGTGTGCGACGGCGTGGACAACGACTGCGACACGGCCACCGACGAGGGGGTCGGGACGACGTTCTACCGCGATTCCGACGGCGACCTGTACGGCGACCCGGCGGTGACCCAGGTGGGCTGCGCCGCGCCGCCCGCGGGCTACGTGACCAACGACGACGACTGCAACGACGCGGACCGCCTGGTCAACCCGGGGGTCCCCGAGAATTGCACGAACACGATCGACGACGACTGCGACGGCTCCACCGACAACGGCTGCGCCTGCGCGCCGGTGGGCGGCACCGAGGCGTGCGGCCACAGCGACGTCGGCGAGTGCTCGCTCGGGACCCGCACCTGCCAGGCCGGCACCGCCGGCTGGGGTCCCTGCACCGGCGCCGTGATGCCGGCGACCGAGATCTGCGACACGCTGGACAACGACTGCGACGGCGCGACCGACGAGGCGCTCCCGCCGGACAGCTACGAGTCCAACGACACCTGCGCCCAGGCGCGCGCCCTGCCGCGGGCCGACGAGGGCTGGGCGGGCGACCCGCTGACCATGGTCACCGACGCCACCCTGCTCAAGACCGACGGCAGCGCCGACGTCGATTGGTTCACGATCGAGGCCGCCGAGGCGTCGCACCTCGATTGCGGCTGGCCCTGGGAGCTGCTGCCCCAGTGCTACTTCTACCTCCAGATCAACCTCACCCCGCCCCCGGGCGCCGTCCACACCAACTGGCGGATGTGCGTCTACGCCGGCGACACCTGCGACGACCTCGGCACCGCGTACTGCACCACGGCCGCCGACTGGAACGCCTCGGCCGGCGCGTACCAGATGGCGCTCGCCTGGGAGGGCACCTGCTACCTCGACGACTCCTGGACCTTCCGCGTGAAGGTCGACTCGACCGGCTCCCCGGCCGCCTCCTGCACGCCGTACCGCCTCGGCTACCTGTTCCTGTTCGACGGCGGCGCCGGCGAAACCTACTGCGAGTAGGCGCCCCTCACATCACCGGCAGGATCTCGTCCAGGTAGGTCCGCTCGTCCCCGCACCACGTTCCGGGCGTCGTCCCCACCAGCTCCGCCCGCTCGGCGAACGGCCGGTACGAGCCGGCGTCCATCAGGCATCCCTCGGCCGGCGGCTCGTGGTGCACCAGGTCCCGCGGCCCGTACGGCATCCCCAGGCCCAGGCTGTGCCCGAACTCGTGCGCCGCGGTGTCGCCGATCAGGTTCCCCAACGCCCGCACGGCCGCGCCGATCTCCGCCGTGCGCGCCGCATCCGGACCGCTCGGGTACTCCCCCGCCACCACCTCGCGGCCGCGCACCGGGTCGAACAGCCGGTCGAACTCCGGGTCCCCCACGCCGTCCGGACAGGTCGGCCCCGCCGGCGGGTGCGACGACCAGCACAGGAACGACTCCACGAACACCCCGCCGAAGCCCGGGTAGCCGTCCTCCTGCACCTCGGCGTTCGCCCCGCCCACCCGGTCGTGCAGCCGCAGGTTCCCCACGTCCTTGCCCGGCGTGTTGTCGTAGCCGAACAGGCCGCGCCCGTTGGGGTCGGCGCCGCCGATCTCCACGACGGCGTAGCCGCCGGGGTAGTAGTCCGTCGGCTCCGCGTCCCGCACGTCGACGTTGACCCCGGCGTACGTCCGGCGGAACTTGTCCAGCACCTGCGCCCGGACCTCCGCTTCCACGGCCCGCAACCCGAACAACCGCAGCGTGTCCGAGAACGCCGCCTGGAACGAGACGTGGACGACCTGCTTCGTCGGGCCGAGCGCGATGTCCAGCGGCATCCCCAGCCCCTCGACCAGCTCGGTGCCGTAGCGCAGCACCGGCGTGGCCGTGCCGTGGAACGTCCCCCAGGCGAAGCCGAAGTCCTCCGCCGCCAGCTCGCCCCCCTGGTCCACCGGGACGACCACGTACTCGGCGTGCCCGCCGTCGACGAACCGCGGCACCAGCTCCAGGTTCGAGACCGGCGCCGGCGCGCCGCCCCGCGGCGTCGCCGTCCCGTCCAGCCGCACCGTCAGCGTCTGGTCCGCCGCCCCGCCGATGAACCCCGCGCCCAGCAGCGTCACGATCGAGCCCAGCGACGGGTTGGCCGGCGCGAGGCCGGTGATCAGCGAACGACCCAGCGTCAGCGTGACCGCCAGCGGTGCCGACGACTCCACCGGTCCCGTGGCGTGCCGGTTCTCCACCACCAGCGTCCCCTCGAACACCCCCGGCGCGATGCCCGCGATCCGCGGCGCGTACGCGAACCCCGCCCGCGTCCGGTCGTGCGCCTCCACCAGCGTCACCGGCAGCCGCACCGCCGTCACCGCCCGCGTCGCCCCGCCCGCGTCCGGCCGGAACGACCCGTCCAGCACCACCTCGCTGTCCCCCTCGGCCCCCTCCAGGAACCCGTCGCCCGTCAGCAGCACCGTCGCGTTCAGCGTCACGTGGTCGGGCGACGCGGCGGCGACCCGCGGCGTCACCACCACCGCCAGCTCGAACTCCACCGGCAGGCTCGACTCGCGCACCGTGCCGTC
>CAZMRP010000414.1:0-5259 GCA_964568275.1 uncultured Myxococcales bacterium | reverse complement strand
GCTCCCCGCTCCCCGCTCCCCGCTCCCCGCTCCCCGCTCCCCGCTCCCCGCTCCCTGTCCCACTGGGTCGTCCGAGAGCAGCGCCGCGACCTTCAGCATCATGGGTAGTCGATCGTCGTCGACCGGAAGCATGGTCCGGCCCAGGTCGGAACCAGCCGGTCGAAGCCGAGCGAGCCGGTGTGCCGCGTTCGGTGCGCCATGGTTCCGCGAACGATGTCGTCGCGGGCCGAGCGCGTTGGCCTGCCGATGCACGCTGCTCGCGGAGTCGGTCTCCCTTCCCTTCGGCTCGCGGTCCTCCCCCGTGCGAAGCGAACAGGGGCGAGCGGGTACGGGGTGCGGAATCGAAGAAGGGGAGTGTCGGCCTGCGATTGCGGGCCGAACTTCCGGGGGAGGCAGAGACGATGCACGGAAGACGGGGAATCGGCGTCGGGTGTGTGGTGGTGATGCTTGTGGCAATCCAAGCCCAGGAGGCCGATGCGCAGTGCACCCTCGGCACGTGCAGTTCGACCTATTGCGAGATCGACTGTCCGACGAGCAGCGATCTCATCGTCTTCGGGACGCTGTACAAGAACGGGTCCGCGACGAGCGTCGGGGTGTGCCGCTTCACGACGGGTGGGAGCTTCCTGGACGTGACGGAGACCGGCCGAGTCTCGGATGACTACCGGCTTCGGGCCGACGGAAACAGCGGCGTTTCCGGCGGGAACGACATGGTGCGCCTGGCACGACCCGGAAGCGCCGAGACGTGCGGCTCGTACGGTGGGGCGACATGGACGATCAAGGGCGAGTTGCCGCCGAACAGCGCTTACCTGTTCTGGGGCGACCTCGGGGACGACACGATCTACCTCTGTGACCGACTGAACCCGTCGGCGTCGGATTGCATCGGCAACGCCGGACGGGCCGATGGTCGTGGAGGTGCCGACTATCTCTACGGCAGCGTCCATGACGACTCGCTCTGGGGCGGGAACGGCAGCGACCACATCTATGGCCGCGCCGGTGATGACTACATCTACGGCGGCGGGGATCAGGACTTCCTGTGGGGCGGACCCGACGACGACATCGTCTCGGGCGATGCGGGTGACTACGATGAAGGCTACGGCGAGGATGGATGCGACGTTGTCGACGGCGGCGCCGGGACCGGCGACGTCTGCGACTGCGGCTCGGGCGGACATGGGATCGCATGGCAGTACTGCGAGAGTGTGTCCAATTGCGGAGGCTGCTACTGACCGGCTATTGGCTGGGCCAGGAGGAGAGGTGCAGCGATGCGAGCCGACCTGATGTGGATGGCCGTGGCGGTGTTGGCGGGTTGTTCGGGCGGGCATCCCACGGCGGATGTCGAAGAGGCGGACGACGGGTCGGATTCGCCGCCGGAGGCGGAAGATGCCGGACTCGAGGACGCGACGCTGCCGGAAGACCGGGTCGGCGACGTCCGGCCGGACGGTGACCCGTTCCCTCCGGTTTGCGGCGACGGATACCTCGACCCGGGCGAGGAGTGCGACGACGGCAACCGCTTCAATGGGGACGAGTGCGACTGGGAGTGCCGGGTCGGTCCGGGCTCGTTCGACTATCCCGAACCCGACCCGGATGTTCCCCCGGTAGGGCCGGAGGGGCCGGCCGTCGAGGTCGTGGGTACATCCGAGGGGGTCGATCTGCTCAGCCCGCAGTCGCTGGAACTGATCTGGGCCGAGCGCAACTTCGTCCTGGCCTACCAGGGGGATCTGCCTTACCCCGCGGTGCGCGTGCGGCTGCTGGACGGCACCGGCGCTGCGGTCGGAGGCCCCTGGGAGTACCCGGTGGCATGGAGTTCTCCGTTGATCGCAGCGGCTCGGACGGACGACGAGGTGGGGGTCTTCATCGGCGAACCGGCGACCGGTCGGCTGTTCCTGTGGCGGATCGATCCCGACACCGGACCGATCGCCGACCCGATCGAGCTTCCCCCGCCTCCGCCGACCGTTCAGTGGTCGAGGCTGGAGGGTGCCGCCTGGTCGCTCGACCGCTACGTCGCGGCAAGCCAGAGCTGGCAGTTCACCGCGGTGACGAAGGAAGGCCTTCTGCTCGGCCCGGACCGTTCGCTCGGCGGGTTCATCGATTCAGCCAATTTCCTGGTGCAGGTTCTCGGGACCCCGGAGGGCATCGCGGCAACGAACATGTATCGGCTGGTGGCGCTGGACCGGGAACTGCGTGTGCTCGGCTGGAGCGGTGTGCTCCCTCGTGGTCCCGGCACGTCCGCCGAGTACCTGGAGATTGGTGCCAATCCGATCGCTGCGGTCCCGGACGGACTGCTGCTCTTCTGGATGGCGCTCCCGATCACCGAGGAGTCCGACCGGCTGCTCGATCTGTACGTCGCGAAGACCGACTTCCTCGGTGGGCTTCTGCTGCCGCCCCGCAAGCTGCTCTCCGGTGTGACGCTGGACAAGAACAAACTGACGACTGCGCCAGGTGCGGCGGGTGTCGCGGCGGTCTGGTGTCGCGGCGCGGAAGGCCATCTGACTCTCGGCACCGTGTACCTGGTGACGACGGACCGGTTCGGCAACGTCCGGACCGGGCCGGTAGAGGTGCTCGCGGAGGCCGATCGCGTGCGCGGCGAACCGTCGCTGGCGGTGGCCGCCGACGAGACGGGGTTCGCGGTGGTGGCGGTCGGGGCCGGCGACGGCGGCAGCGGATACGTGCTGCTCTTCCGCCGATACGCGCCGGCATCCTAGCGTGGGTCGGAGAGACGCCATGAAGTGGAGAACCCAACCCAAGCCGCTCGGTTGCCTCCTCGCCCTCGCCCTCGGCGGCGCCTCGGCCTGCGAAGACGGTCTGCACCTTCAAGGCGACGCCGGCACCGACGAGGGGGGCGCGACGGCGGAAGACTCCGTGTTCCGGCCGGACGACGTCGCCGCGCCGGACGTGCGGGAGGAAACGGACGGTGCCTCGGAGACCGACGAGGCCTCGGGCGGCGAGGACCTCGGGCTCGACGAGGCGGGCCCGACCTGTCCGATGTGGGTCGCGCCGCGCGAGCCGCGCCCCGACGACGACGGGACGCGCGACCGGCCGTGGGGCGGCCTGGCCGCAGCACTGGAGGGCCGCGGAGCGTGCGACCACCTGGTGCTGCTGGCAGGTGGGGTGACGGACCGCCATGCGGCGGACGTCAACGTTCGCCTGTCGAGCGGCCAGACGCTGCTCCTCGAGGGGGAGCCCGAGAGCGCCCCGCCGCCGCGGTTCGACGGACGACACGAATCGCCGGTGTTGGCGGCGGTCGGCGAGGGGACGCTCGTCCTGCGACATCTCGCCTTCGAGAACGGCGGCGGGGGCGGCTGCCTGTCGGCGCAGGTCGCGGAGCTGCGGCTCGAGGACACCCAGTGGTCGGCCTGCCGGTCCGGCGGGAGCGGCGGGGCGGTGCGGTCGTTCGCGGACCGACTCGAAGTCATCGGGTCGGTGTTCGCGGACAACCGGGCGGAAGGAGACGGCGGAGCGCTGGTGGTCGATGGCCCGCCGGCCCGTGCCGCGGTCGTGATCGACGGTTGTCGCTTCGTGCGCAACCAGGCGGTGAACGGCGGCGCCGTGGCGCTCGTCGTGCCCACCACCGAATCCGCGATCCAGTCGTCGCGTTTCTCGGACAACGTCGCGGCCGGCGGCGGCAGCGCGGTGTGGGGCTACCTCGGCGGTCGGATCGTCGGGAACCGCTTCGAACGGAACGCCGGCGGCGTGGAGGGCGGCGCGGTGGCCGGCCAGGCCGGCTGGTACCTGTCGGAGATCGCCCAGAACGTGTTCGTGGGGAACCAGACGCGCAACGTCGGCAGCTCCGGCACCTCGTGCTGCGATGCCGCCGCGGCGCTCGACCTGTCGGTCGCGTACGTCACGATCCGGAACAACCTCTTCCTGAGGAACCGCTCGCTGCCCGACCCGGTCTACCGCGTGTCCGGCGTCGGGGCGTTGCGCGTCTCGACCGGAGCGCCGCGGATCCTCAACAATACCTTCGCGGACAACGAGTCGTCGGCCGGCGTGGCGCACGTCTCGGCGAGCAACGCCGATCTGCGCAACAACGTGTTCGTCGGGCCGGTGGGCGCGGCGGTGGCCAATCAGGCGGTCCCGGGCGGCTGGGCCGTGACGGACTTCAACGCCGCCTGGAACGTGTCGGAACCGGCGTTCGGCGGTTCCGCGCCGGCCGGCGACGGGAACCTCGAGACGGACCCCGCGTTCGTCGACCCCGCCGCGGACGACTACCGCCTGCGCTCCGGGTCACCCTGCTCCGACGCCGGGGACCCCGCGGAGGATCAGCGCGACCCCGACGGGTCGCGGAATGACATCGGCGCGTTCGGCGGGTCGGGCGGAGCCTGGACGCCGCTCGGGGCGTAGGACCGGGAGCCCTCCGCCTTCTCCCCGGCTCCGCGGTCGCGCCGGCCGAGATGAAGCGAACCGCTCGGCGTTCTCCCCGCCTCTGCGGTTGTTCCCTGGCCGGTCACGGCCCGCAGCGCGCAGGCAGGTCCCACCGCGACCGTCCGGCCGCGTCCCACGCGCGCAGACCGGCGGGCGCCAGGTGGACCGTGAGCGGCCCGTCGCGGCCCGTCCACCACGGTTCCGCTCCGTCCGCGCGCAGCCGCTCCAGCACCGCCTCGTGCGGCGGTCCCGAGCGGCCCGGACGATGCGTGGCTGCCGGCACCACCGTCCGCCGCGGCCGGATGCGCGCCAGGAACGCCTCGCCCGTCGCCGTCCGGCTCCCGTGATGGCCGACCTTGAGCAACTCGGCCTCGAGCGGGGCGTTCCCGGCGAGCATCTCCTCTTCCGCCGCGAGCCCCGCATCGCCGGTGAGCAGCGCATCCGCGCACCCGATCGAGAGCCGCAGCACCAGCGAGTTGTCGTTCTCGTCGAGTCGCGGGTCGTAGCCGCGCGGGCCGCACGGGCCGAGCACCCGCAGCGTCGCCGGGCCCCAGCGGTGCTCCCCGCAGAGCGCAGGGGTGCGCCGCACGCGGGTTCCGCGCCGTTCGAGGCCGCGCACGAAGCGGGCGTAGTCGGAGTCGGGTTGCTCGAACTCCCCCTGCGGGTTGACCCACAGCTCGCGCACTCGCAGCCCGCGGGCGACCGCCGCGGCCAACCCGGCGAAGTGGTCGGGGTGCGCGTGGGTCACCACCGCCAGGTCCAGCTCGCGGACGCCGAGCGCCCGCAGCTGCTGCGGCAGCCCGTTCCGGGAGTCGGCGCCGTACGTGCCGCGCGACAGGCCGCCGTCGACCAGCGCCGCGCGGCCGTCCGCCCGCCGCAGCAGCGTCGCGTCGGGATCGG
>CAZMRP010000413.1:0-5295 GCA_964568275.1 uncultured Myxococcales bacterium | reverse complement strand
CGACGGGGATGCGACCGCCCGGGGTGCCGCCGACGGCGGTGACGCCGGGCGGCGGGATGATGCAGCCGCCGTACCCCGGGGCGCCGCCCCAGGTGGGACCGACCGGCGGCCAGCTGGCGGCAGGCATGCCGATGATGCCGACGCCGGGCGGCGGCTATCCGGGCGCGCCGATGGTGCCGGGCACCGGGCCGGCCCATGCCTACGCCACCGGACCGACGCCGATGGCCTGGCAGCAGCAGGCCTCGATGGGCACGGGCGCCATGCCGGCGAAGAAGGGCTCGCTGCTGCCGCTGTTCATCGTGCTGTTTCTCGTGCTCGCCGGCGGGGCCGGGACGCTCGTGTACCTCTTCGTGCTGCGCGACGACGGCGGTGCGAAGGGCGGCACGACGGCCGCGCCCACGACGCCGGCCGATGCGGGGATCGTCATGGCCGCGGCCGACGCCGGCGGGCCGGCGACGGCCGATGGGGGCACCACGGTGGCCGCGGCCGACACGGTCGGCGAGGATGCCGGGACCGCCGCGGAGCCGGAGGCGACCGTGGCGACGGGACCGGACGCGGGCCCGGAAGCGGCCGAGGAGACGACGGTGGTGGCCGCGGGACCCGACGTCGGACCGGACGTCGCTCCGGACACGGCGCCGGAACTGGTGCAGATCACCTTCATCACGACGCCGCAGCAGGCCAAGGTCTGGCTGGTGAAGGAGGACGGTACCGAGGAGGAGCTCTGCCAGACGGCGTGCCAGTTCGAGTTCCCCAAGTCGGATACCGACGTGCAGGTCGTGTTCCGCAAGAGCGGCTACCGGGATCAGCCGGCGACCTTCCGGGCCAGCGAAGGCGGCATGGTCAACATGCCGCTCGAGCGGACGAGCACCGGCCGGCGGGATGCGGGGGCGCGCGAGGCGGTGTCGATGGAGGTCACGGCGGCGCCGCCGGACGCCGGCACGGTCGTGCGGCGCGACACGCCGGTGATCGTCGTGCCGTCGCGGGACGCCGGCGTCGGCATCCGCATCGAGGCGGGTTCCGGGGTACGGCAGCTCGACACCGGCGTGCGCCTGCGCGACGCGTCGCCGTTCGGAAGGTAGCCGTCGGAGTGAAGACCGCGACGACGTTCAGTTGCAGCCGGCGCCGGGTAGTGACTCCGGCCGGACGCGCCGGGGCGGGAGGAGAGCGATGCGTAGGGTGAGCTTGGCGACCCTGGTTCTGGCGGCGGTGCTGTGCGCGGGCACGGCCGTCGCGCAGACCGAGGAGCAGTTCGAGATCGCGCGCCAGTCGTACATGACCGGCGAGCAGCTGTTCAACGAGGGGCGGTTCCAGGAGGCCGTCGCGGCGTTCCAGCAGTCCTACGACATCGTGCCGTTCCCCGACACGATGTTCAACATCGCCGCCGGCGCCGAGGCGCTCGGACAGGTCGACGAGGCGCGCGCGCGCTACCAGGCCATCGTCAACACGCCGGACGTCGCGCCCGACCTGGCGGCGCAGGCGCAGGAGTCGGTCAACCGCCTGGCGGCGGCCGGGCCCGGACCGACGGGGCCCGGACCGACGGGCCCTGGGCCGACGGGCCCTGGGCCGACGGGCCAGTACCCGACGGGCCAGTACCCGACGGGCCAGTACCCGACCCAGGGCGGCGGCTTGACGCGGCGTCAGATGGCGACGATCTGGGATGCGGTCGACCGCGAGCTGCCGCACACCGGTCCCGGCCTCTACTTCAGCATCGGCGGCGGCGGACCCGTCGGAGCGGACACCCCGCCGGGCTCCGGGGGCCATGCCGGCATCGGCGTCAGCGGCGGCCTGCTGTGGCGGATCATCCCCTGGCTGTCGATCCTCGGCGAGTTCCAGCTGACGATGAGCGAAGTCTCGTACACGGACGCGACGACCGCGTCCGACGAGTCGGCCGACACGATGTACCTCGACGTCGCCGCCGGCCTGCGCGGCCATTTCCTGGCGAGCGGCTTCTGGGACCCGTGGGCCGACATCGCGGTCGGCTACGCGGTCTGGAACGGCCTCGACGACATCGATGGCTTCGCCGATTCCTACACCGCCGCGCTGGTCCGGTTCGGCGCCGGGCTCGACCTCTTCGTCACGCAGTACATCGCGCTCGGCGTGCGCTTCGACTTCCACCTCCCGATCTACTACGGCTACGACGAGGTCGCGATGCCGGATTCCTCGCTGCCGTACTGGTGGAACGCCGGCCTGAGCGCGACCTTCTACTTCCTGAGCATCTAGCCCACCCGCTCGTTCCGAGCCCGAGCCCGGGCTTCCCCGTTCCGTCCGGCCTGCGGCCGGAGCCGGGACGTCGGCGCACTCGTTGCGGAGCGTTGCGCTCACGGCGGGGTGGGTGTCGGACCCGAGGCCCCACGTCGCGGCGGACGGCTGCACCGCGGACGTCCCGACGTTGGGTGGTCCCAGGACGTGGTGTTCGTGGGCGCACTCGCGCCGCCGGCTCCGCTTCGCGGTACGCGGCTGCCCCAACGGGCTGGAAACCAACCCTCGGCGAGCCTGCGCCGTGCCGTCCTAGTCGGCGGGGATGACGCAGGAGCCGCCCACGCAGAACCCGGAGCAGCAGTCCTCGGGGAGCGTGCAGGGCGCCTCGAGCGGCAGGCAGCTGGTGTCCGGCGGGCCGCAGATGCCGCTGCGGCAGACGCCGGTGCAGCAGTCGCCGTCCGAGGTGCAGCTGCCGCCCTCGGGGACGCAGGTCGAGCCGCAGCGGAACACGCCGTCGGGCCACATGGTGCAGACGCCCGAGCAGCACTCGTCGCCGAAGTGGCAGATTTCGCCCGCGTCGAGGCACTCGGTCCAGCCCTCGCCCCAGCAGCGGGAGACGCCTGCGATCGTCGGTCGGCAGTACTCCTTGCCGCCGCAGCAGTTGTTGGTGGCGCCGGTGCCGCACATCTCGCCGGCGGGCTGGCAGCCCGGCGGGTTCTGGCAGCGCAGCGAGAGTCCGCTGTCGTCGGGGTCGCAGATGCTGCCGCAGCAGTCGGCGTCGGTCGCGCACAGCTCGCCCATCGGGCGGCAGCCGGAGAGGTACGTGCAGACCCGCGTCCCGGTGCCCGGATCGACGCAGGCCAGGGAACAGCAACTGCGGTTGCCGGTGCACGGCGTGCCGACCGTGCCGCAGCCGCCGAGGAACGCGCAGCGGCCCGGCAGGGTCGCGGTGGCGCCGTCGCAGATCCCGTTGCAGCAGTCGGCGCCCTCGTTGCAGATCTCCCCCGGCGCCCGGCAGAAGAAGCTGATGGCGCACCGGAAGTCTTCGCAGAAGGCGGAACAGCAGTTGCCGTCCCCGGCGCAGGTCTCGTAGAGCGGGGCGCAGGTGCCGCCGACGCTGGCGCAGGTGTTGGTTCGCGAGTCGCAGATGCCCGAGCAGCACTCGTAGTTGCTCGTGCAGGCTTCGGCGACGATGTGGCAGGTCGAGCCGACGGCGCAGGTGCCGGCCACGCACCAGGCCGAGCAGCAGTCGGCCGAGAAGATGCAGGCGCCGCCTTCGGCCTCGCAGGTGCCGGTGCCGACGCACTCGGAGAGGCCGGAGGCGGTGACCTCGCAGCGCCCCGAGCAGCACTCGGCCGGCGAGACGCACGCCTCGCCGGGATCCTCGCACAGCCCGTAGCCGCTGTTGCAGATGCCGCCGATGCAGGTGCCGCTGCAGCAGTCGGCGGCGGCCGTGCAGGTGCCGCCGATGGGGACCAGGCCCCCGTCGGTCAGTCCGTCGCAGTCGTCGTCGACCCCGTCGCAGTCGTCGTCGGGGGCCCCGGGGTGGATGGCCGGGTCGGAGTCGTTGCAGTCGAGGCCGCCGCAGGTCGCGTCGCCGTAGGTGTCGGCGTCGCCGTCCTGCGGGGTGTGCGTGCAGGCGGCGAGGGCGTCGGAGCAGTCGTCGACGGTACAGGCGTTGGAGTCGTCGCAGTTCGGCGGCGTGCCGCCCGAGCAGATGCCGCTCACGCACAGCTCGACGCCGTTGCAGAACGACGTGTCGGCGCACTCGGCGTCGGTCCCGCACGCCGTGCCGGGGACGCAGCCCCCGCGGCTCGGGATGCAGACGAAGCCCGACGGACACAGCGCGTGGCTGGGAACGAACTCGCACGTCCCGGCCGGGTTCTCGCACGTGTCGACGGTGCAGCTGATGCCGTCGTCGCACGCGATCGCCGTGCCGGGCACGCAGCCGGCGCCGACCGCGCAGGTCTCGACCCCGTTGCACGCCAGGCCGTCGTCGCACGCCGCGTCGCTCGTCGCGTACGAGCAGGCCCCGGTCGCGGTGATGCAGGTGTCGGTCGTGCAGGCGAAGCCGTCGTCGCAGTCGACGGCGGGGCCCTCGATGCAACCCAAGACCGCATTGCAGATCTCCGCGCCGTCGCACAGGTCGGTGTCGGCGCAGAGCGAATGGTCGGGCGTCCGGATGCAGCTGTCGGTCTCCTCGTCGCAGCTGTCCACCGTGCAGGCGACCAGGTCCGCGCAGGTGCGGACGCCGGGAACGCAGCCCAGCGTCGCGTCGCAGACCTCGTCGCCGTTGCAGAACAGCCCGTCGCTGCACGCGCCGTCGTCGGTCACGTGCGTGCAGGCCCCGGTGGCCGGGTCGCAGGCGTCGATCGTGCAGTCCAGCCCGTCGTTGCAGGTCGGCGGCGCCGTCACCAGGCAGCCGCCGACCGGGTCGCAGTAGGCGGTGCCCGAGCAGAACGGCGAGGTGGGGCAGACCGAGTCGTCGGGCGTGTTCGTGCACGAGCCGTCCGTCGAGTCGCAGGTGTCGACCGTGCAGGATACGCCGTCGTCGCAGTCGACCGGCGTACCGTCGTCGCAACCCAGCCCCGCCACGCAGAGCTCCACGCCGTTGCAGGCGTCGCCGTCGTCGCAGGCCGTGTGGTCCGCCGCGTTCACGCAGCCGGTGGCGGCGTCGCAGCGGTCCGCGGTGCAGGCGATGCCGTCGTCGCAGGCGGCGTCCACCGGGGTGTGGCTGCACGAGCCGTCGGCGGGGTTGCAGGTGTCGGAGGTGCAGGCCGCCGAATCCGCGCAGTCGACGGGGGTGCCGGTCGTGCAGCCGACGCCCACCGTGCAGGCCTCGAGGCCGTTGCAGTCGTCGTCGTCGTCGCAGGCCGCGTCGTCCGGAGCGTAGACGCAGGTCCGACTGCCGGTGTCGCACGAGTCCGCCGTGCAGGCGAACCCGTCGTCGCACTCCGTGTCGGTCGTGCAATCCCGTGGCGGAACGTCGGGCACGTCCGCCGCGTCGTCGGGCTCCACGGCGTCGTCGGGCTCTGCCGCGTCGTCGGGCTCCACGGCGTCGTCGGGCGCCACCGGGTCGTCGGGCACCACCACGTC
>CAZMRP010000412.1:0-5307 GCA_964568275.1 uncultured Myxococcales bacterium | reverse complement strand
GCGACCCTTCGGGGGGCGCGCGGCGCGCCGCAGCCCGGGACGACAGCCGGCGAGCGGTGCGGTAGACGGTGGGGTTGAGGGCGATCGACAGGATCGAGACGGCGACCAGCGCGTTCCACCCGGTGGCGTCGAGCAGGCCCAGTTCGCGGGCCACGGTGCCGAGGATGAAGCTGAACTCGCCGACCTGGGAGAACGCGGCGCCGACGGGGACGGCGGTGGCCCAGGGGGCGCCGAGCGACCGGACGGTGAGCGTCGCGGCCAGCGGCTTGCCGACGACCACGACGGCCAGCACCACGGCGATCACCAGCGGGGCCTCGAGCAGGCTGCTGGGGTCGAACATCATGCCGACCGAGACGAAGAACAGGACGGCGAAGGCGTCGCGCATCGGCACGGCATCGCCCGCGGCGCGCGCCGCGAACTCGGAGCGGCCGACGGCCAGGCCGGCGAGGAAGGCGCCGAGCGCCATCGACACGCCGAACAGGCCGGCGGAGCCGACGGCGATGCCGACGGCGAGCACCAGCACGGCGAGCGTGAACAGCTCGCGCGAGCGGGTCCGCGCGATGCGCTCGAGGAACCACGGGATGCCCCACCGGCCGAGGAGGACGACGACGGCGACCAGGCCGACGACCTTGAGGCCGGCGAGGCCGAGGGCGGCGGCGGCGCTCTGCTGGGACTCCGGGCCCTGGCCGAACAGGATCGGCAGCAGCAGCAGCAGCGCCACGGTCAGCAGGTCCTCGACGACGGTCCAGCCGATGGCGATGTGGCCGATCGTCGCGTGCAGGTCGCGGCGCTCGCCGAGCACCAGGGCCATGACGACGGTGGAGGCGACGGAGATCGCCATGCCGAGGATCAGGCCCGAGGTCCAGTTCCAGCCGAGGAAGTGGAGCAGGACGGCGAGCAGGGCGGTGGAGGCGGTGCTCTGGACCAGGGCGCCGGGGACGGCGATGCGCCACACGGCGAGCAGCTCGCGGAGGTGGAAGCGCAGGCCGATGCCGAACAGCAGCAGGATCACCCCGATCTCGGCGAACTGCTCGGCGACGTGGTGGTCGGCGACGAAGCCCGGGGTGAACGGGCCGACGGCGAGCCCGGCCAGCAGGTAGCCGACGAGCGGGGACAGTTTGAGCCGCTGGGCGACGTAGCCCAGCAGGAGGGCTCCGGCGAGGCCGCCGGCGAACGTCAGGAGGATGCCGAGGTCTTGCATCTCGCCAAAACCGCCCCCGGGGACCGGCCCATCCTGCGTGTCGGGCGGTCGGAGGTCAAGCCCGACCCGCCGACCCGGCGACCGGCAACTCGGTCGCCCCGGCATCCGGGGGTCGTCGCGGCGGGATCCGGCCCGGCCCCGTCGAGGCGCTTGGACGAGTTCGTCGTCCGGAGGTACACTGGGTGGGCCAGGGGAGGTAGAGATGCGGTCGACGGAACTGCGATGGTCCACGTTGGCGGCGCTGCTGCCGGTGCTGGCGGCGCTCGCCTGCGGCAGCGTGGTCGCGGACGACACCGGGGTCACGACCGACGGGACGGACGAGGGGACCGACGAGGTTGCGCCCGACGTTCTGCCGGAGGCTGCGGACGCCGATGCCGATCTGGACGTCGCGGCCGACGCGGATGCGGACGCCGACCTGGACGTCGCGGCCGACGCGGATGCGGATGCCGACCTGGATGTGCCCGGCGAGACGGACGATGCCGGCCCGGCGGAAACCGTGCCCGACACGTTCGTCGAGGCGGACATCCTGCCGGAGACCTTCGTCGAGGCGGACATCCTGCCGGAGACCGACGTCGTGGAGGTCTACGAGAGCTTCGACATGGTCGACATCGCCGACCGGTTCGAGGTCGTCGATTTCACGGACGTGGTGACGGAGTTGGCCGACACAGCCGGGTGCCTGGGTACGGGATCCTGTTCCGTTGGTTTGACTTGCTGCGACGACCGGTGCGTCAACTTGCAGTACGACCCGGCCAACTGCTCGGCCTGCAGGACCTCGTGCGGCGGCACGACGACGTTCTGCAGTGGAGGGGCGTGCGTGCCCCGGCCCTGCGAGCCGATGACGACCTGCGGCTCCGGCCAAGAGTGCTGCGGCTCGGAATGCTGCGCCGCCGGCCAGGTGTGCTGCCGGGTTCTCGACGGGGGCTATCTGCTGCCGCCGCGCTGCTACTGGACCTACTGCCCCGGCGAGTTGCCCGACGCGACGTAGTACCGTCGGCCATCCGTGGTGATCCGGTGTTGGGGAGCCACGTCGTCTCCCGCGGGCGCAGCGTGGTGGGACCACTCGCGTCGGGACACCCGCTGCGCAGGCGTCCGACGCTACGTGGGTCCCCGACCGGACCGGAGGCGGCGTTGCCGGCCCTCGCGGTCGCAGGTGCCCGCTGTTGACGGCGGACGGTGCGCCGCCGCAGGATGCGCGGGTGTTGCCGCGCCCTGCCCGCCCGGTGCCGCTGGCCGTGTTGACGGGGCCGACCGCCTCGGGCAAGACGCGGTTGGCTTTGGAGCTGGCCGAGCGGTGGGGTGCGGAGATCGTCTCGGCGGATTCGATGCAGGTCTACCGGCGGCTCGACATCGGCACGGCGAAGCCGACGGGGGCGGAGCGGGCGCGGGTTCCGCATCATCTGCTGGACCTGGTGGAGCCGGACGAGCGGTTCGACGCGGTGCGGTACTGTGCGGCGGCGGACGCGGCGATCGCGGAGGTCGACGCGCGGGGTCGGCGGGTCTTGGTGGTGGGCGGCACGGGGTTGTACCTGCGGGTCCTGTTGTTCGGGCTGGCGGAGCTGCCGCCGCCGGACCCGGCGCGGCGGCGCGAGTTGGAGTTGGAGGCGGAGCGGGTGGGCAACGTGGCGCTCCACGGGCGGCTGGCCGGCATCGACCCGGCGGCGGCGAGTCGCATCCACCCGGCGGACCGGTTCCGGATCGTGCGGGCGCTGGAGGTAGCGGCGGCGGGCCGGCCGATCTCGGAGTTGCAAGCGGAGCACCGGTTCGCGGAGCCGCGGTACCCGCATCGGATGGTGGCGCTGGAGGTGGAGCGTGGGGAGTTGCGGGCCCGGATCCTGGGTCGGGCGAGGGAGATGCTGGAGGCGGGGCTGCTCGGCGAGGTGCGAGGGATCCTGGGGGCGGGGTTTTCGGCGGAGTTGCGGCCGTTGCAGGCGTTCGGCTACCGGGAGCCGGTGCGGGCGGTGCTGGGGCGGCGTCCGGTCGACGGGCTGGCCGAGGCGATCGCTTTGGATACGGCACGTTACGCGAAGCGGCAGGCGACGTGGCTGCGGGGGGAGCGGGGGGTGGAGTGGTGCCGGCCGGAGGTGTCGGCGGTGGCATCGCGACTGGCGGCGACGTGGGGGCCTCCGGCGGCGGAATAGCCCGTGAGCTTCGTGGGTTGGGTGGCTCGTGGAGGGACCGCGCCGCTTGACGTGGGGGTCGCGGCGGGCTAGATAGCCGGGATTCGCGCGTGCCGGGGGAGAGCCCCCGGGAGAAGGAGCAGCGACGGATGGCACAGGGCGCGGGCAAGTTCGAACCGAAGGCGGTGCCGTTGAGCGGCGCGGTGATCGCGGTGTTGATCGCGCTGGCGGCGGGCTTCGTGTTCGGTCGCGTGATCGCGGGTCCGGGCGGCAAGCGGAGCGGCAAGGGGAGCGCGGGTCCGACGCCGGTGGCGAAGGTCGACGCGGACAAGTTCCAGAAGGCGGTGCGCGACGGGAATCCGCCGCGCAAGGGGCCGGACGGGGCGCCGGTCAAGGTGGTGCTGTTCTCGGAGTTCATGTGCGGCTACTGCAAGCGGATTGCGCCGTCGTTCGAGAACCTGGCGAAGCAGTTCGGGGACAAGGTGCAGTTGGTCTACCGATCGTTCCCGCTGGACATGCACGCCGGCTCGGACATCGCGTCGGAGGCGGCGCTGGCGGCGCACGAGCAGGGGAAATTCTGGGAGTACCACGACATCCTGTTCGACAAGATGGGTCAGCACGCCCGCAACGACCTCGAGGGGTACGCGCGGCAGTTGGGGCTGGACATCGAGCGATTCCGCAAGGCGCTCGACGAGCGGACGTTCCGGCCGGAGGTGGAGCTGGCGAAGTCGCTCGGCCGGTCGATGGGGGTGACGGGGACGCCGACGTTGATCATCAACGGGCAGATGGTGGTGGGACCGAATCCGGCGCAGCTGGCGGGGATGGTGCAGCGGGCGTTGGAGGGGAAGCCGATCGTGGACGGGTCGGCCGCGCCGGCGACGGGCGGGGCCGAGGGGCAGCGGGCGCCGGCGCCGCCGCCGCCGTTGCCGCCGGCCTCCGAGGCGAAGGAGATGCAGCTGGAGGCGTGGCTGCCGACGGAGGGGCCGGCGAACGCGCCGATCACGATCGTGTCGTTCTGCGAGTACATGTGTCCGTTCTGCGAGAAGGTGCAGCCGACGTTGCGGATGCTGCGGGAGAAGTTCGGCGACAAGGTGCGGGTCGTGTACCGCAACCTGATCATCCACGGCGAGAAGGCGGAGCTCCCGGCGTTGGCGGCGCTGGCGGCGCACCGGCAGGGGAAGTTCCGGGCGATGCACGACCTGATGTTCGAGCATCGGGGGGAGTTGTCGCAGGGCCGGCCGAAGCTCGAGGAGCTGGCGCAGCAGGCGGGGCTGGACCTGGCGCGTTTCCGGGCGGACATGGATTCGGCCGAGGTGCGGGCGCAGCTCGAGGCGGACAAGGCGGAGGGGGCGCGGGTGGGGGCGCGGGGGACGCCGAGCACCTTCGTCAACGGCCGCTACATGCGTGGGGCGCGTCCGCCGAGCAACTTCGGCAAGTGGTTGGACGAGTTGCTGGGGAACCAGGGGACGACGATCCCGGCTTCGATGGACCCGCAGGAGGCCCCGCGGGGCGGCGGGTGCGGTTGAGCGGCGGTTGACGGTCGTGATGCGGCGGGCGAGGAGCGCCGGCCGCGACGAGCCCGGCGACGGTCCGGGCCGTGGAACGGAAGGAGCAAGGAAGATGAAGTTGGCAAGTGGGACCGGGAACTGGCGGCGCCTCGGCGTCGTGGTGCTGGCGGCGACGGTGGGGGCGACGGCGTGTCGCAGCGAGCCGACGCCGCGGGAGCGGGGACGGGGCGAGGGCGCGGCGGCGGCCGAGCTGGCGAACGCGACGACGGGGGTGCCGACGGCGTGCACGGACGAGTTCCGCAAGGGCGGGCTGCCGATCGGCGACGCGCCGCACAAGGGGTCGTCGGACGCGCTGGTGGCGATCGTGGAGTTCGCGAACCTGGAGAGCCCGGACAGCGCGAAGGCGGCGCGGACGGTGGACGAGGTGCTGGCGCGGTTCGGCGAGGACGTGGCGTTGTACTACGTCCACGCGGAGGGCGAG
>CAZMRP010000411.1:0-5313 GCA_964568275.1 uncultured Myxococcales bacterium | reverse complement strand
GACGACCTCGGCGGCCAGCTGCGCGAGACCTTCGCGCGCCACGCGCCGCCGCCGCCCGAGCGGCGGTTCACGCGCTGCGGGCGCTGCAACGCATTGCTGTGCGTCGTGCCTTCCGGCGCGGTCGCCGCCTGGGTGCCCGCGCACGTCGCCCGCACCCAGACGCGCTTCGCCCGTTGCCCGTCGTGCGGCCGGATCTACTGGCCCGCCACCCAGCCCGCCCGCCTCGCCCGCGACCTCGCGCGGTTCCTCGGCCACGACCTCCTCGACTTTCGCGACCTGCTTGGCTAGCCTGCCGCCGTCCGCGTCCGGGGGTGCCGCGCGCCGCGCGGCGGGAGGACGACGATGATCCACGCCCGCATCCGGGTTCTGCTGCCAGCCCTCGCGCTGTGCGTGCCCGCGGCGGCCGCCGCCGGTCCGTCGGGCTCGGACCTTCCCGCCGCCCGCGTCGCCGGTCCGTCGCTCTCCGGTCCCGCCGACCTGCGCGCCGCTCCGCACTGGGCCGCACGGTTCGGCGAGGGCGGCCGCACCGTCCACCTGACCTTCGACAGCGAGCTGGGCTCCGCGGCCGGCGGCGAGCTGGTGGTCGGGTTCGGCCTGCGCGGCGCCTGGCGGTTGCACGCCTTCGTCGACGGACAGCCGGCGCTCGTCGAGCCCGCCCCCGCCGACCTCCCGCTCGACGGCGGCCCGTTCGACCGGCAGGTGGTCCTGCGCGTGTGGCTGGCCCCCGGAGCGCCCGTGCGGCTCGAGTTGCGCGCCGAGGGCGATACGACCTTCGAGGAACGCCGGCCGCGGCTCACCTACCCGCAGGCCACCTTCCTGCTCAACCGGCTGATCGATGGGCCGCGCGCCCGGTCCGTCGAGCTGTGGCCCGGCCCCGTGCCGGCGGGCGCTCCCGAGCCGCGGATGCACGTCGAGACCGTCCCGCCGCAGCGTCCCGAGGCGCCCGTGGCGGGCGACATCGTCGAGACCGGCGGGCGCTGGGTGCTCGAAGGCCCCGTGGTCGCCGACGCCGTCGTGCCGCTGGTGCTCTCCGCCCTGGAGGGCGAGTACGAGCAGCCGCGCAACTGGGCCTTCACCTTCGGCATCGGCGCCGCGGTCGATTGGGCCCGGATGTACGGCTGCCCCGACTCCCGCACCTGCGACGCCGCCGACCGGCGCTGGTACACCGCCGACGGCGACGGACCCGGCAGCCGCGTCTGGTTCCGCGGCATGCTCGCCTACGCCTTCGGCCCCTGGCTCTTCGAGGCCGGCCTCGAGGGCGACCTCGCCGGCGCCCTCGAGCTGCCCTTCGTGTTCACCTACTACCCGCTGGACGGCAGCCCCGGGTTCTTCGACCTGTTCGGCGACTGGCACCTGTTCTTCGGCCTGTCGCTGCAGCTGATCAACGACCGGATGCCCGAGGACTACGGCTTCGATCCCCGCCCGTTCGTGCGCCTCGGCGCCGGCCTCCGCATCCTGATGGTCACGCTCGACGTGGCCTACGAGCTCGCCCCGCCGCTCGGCGGCTGGGAGGACCGCTACGGCGGCCTCGAGCACAAGCTGTTGATCATGCTCCCCTGGCGCTTCTGAGCACTACCGGCAGATCCGCGCGGGGACCGGCGTCGCGAACAGCTTGCCGGTCACCGCGTCGTGGAACCAGCAGTCCGTGCACGTGCCCCCCAGCACGTCCTCCACCGTCGCCGCCTCGGCGAACCCGGGCACCGACGCCGGCGCCGCGGCCGCCGCCGCCTGCCAGTCCAGCTCGAGCTGCGGAGCGGGGTCGTCCGACGCGACGGCGAGCGTCAGGCAGCCGCCGTCCCACGCCGCCCGCACCTCGGTCAGTCCCGACCCGTCGTCCGGACAGCGGGCGACGGTGTCCGCGTGCCCGGCGCCCCGCCACACCGCCTCGGCGTCCGCCGCGGGCGGCACCACCCGCAGCGTCAGCGGCGCCCGCGGCGTCCAGGCGTGCACCGTGGCGTCGTCGGCGGTCGGCACCAGCGTATCGACCTCCGCCGCGAGCAGCGGCACGATGGCGCCGGTGCGCAGGAACGCCGGTGCCGCGTCCCGCGGGTTGGCGACGTCGAGGTCGACCGGCCCGGCGCGCACGTCGCCGCTCCACCAGTCGACCCACGTGCCCTGCGGCAGGTGCACGCGCCGCGGGTCCTCGCCCCGGCAACCGGGCGCCACCAGCACGTCGCGACCCAGCAGGTACGCGCAGTCGTCCGCGACCGCGGCGTCGTCGTCCGGCCAGACCAGCCCGAGCGGCATCACGCTCGGCGGCCCCGCCCCGTGGGCCGCCGCGCAGACCGTCGCGTAGAGGTACGGGAACAGCCGCTGGTGCAGCTTCATCGAGCGCCGCATCGCCGGCAGCACCCAGTCCTCCGGGTACAGCGCCGTGTCCCACGGGTTGTGCGAGTCCCCGGCGCCGCCGACCTGCATCACCGGGGTCCAGGCCGTGTGGGCCGCCCAGCGCACCAGCACCTCGCTCGTCGGCGCACCGCCGCGGTACCCGCCGGTGTCCGAGCCGAAGGTCGGGAAGCCCGAGACCGCCAGCGACTGCAGCGCGTGCACCGCGGCCGGCAGTCCGCCCACCGCCGCGTCCCCCTCCGCGTTCGGCTCGCCGGCGTACGACAGGTCGTTGTCCAGGTCGCCCGGCCAGATGCAGTCGACGTCCGCCTGCCCGCCGAGCGTCGAGGCGCGCCCGATCACGAAGCCGTCCGGTCGGTCGGCGTCGAGCGCCGCGCGGTACGCGCGATGGTACAGGATCGAATAGCGGTTGTGCGTCTCCGCCTCGCTCGTCCCGTCGGCGAAACGCACGCCGAGCCGCGAGCCGGCGATGGTCACCAGCAGCTCGCCGTAGTCCAGCTTGAAGCCGTCGATTCCCAGCCCCGTGGCGCGCCGCGCCGTCTCCGTCCACCAGGCGCTCGCCGCCGGATTCGTGAAGTCGATCGACGAGCCCATCTTCCCCGAGGTCCACGGGTACTCCCAGGGCGTGCCGGCGGCGTTCAGCGCGAAGAAACCACGGTCGCGCGCCTCCTCGTACAGCCCGCCGGTGTCCGGGTTCATCCCCTCGCGCACCTCCGAGTCGTCCGAGCTGTCGAGGTACGGCGTCGACCAGGCCAGCACCTTGTAGCCGGCGTCGTGCAGTTGGTCGAGCATCGCCGGCGCTCCGGGGAACTGCAGCGGGTTGAAGGTGAAGTCGTTGTAGGCGGTCTGCCACGGGTTGTCGATCCACAGCACGGAGACCGGCAGGTCGTGCGCCCGGATCGCGGCCGCGTCCGCCAGCAGCTCCGCCCCGTCGTCCAGCTCGTTGCGCCACAACTGCGGTCCGAAGGCCCAGCCCGGCGCCACCCGCGGCCGCCCGGTCAGCGCCGTGATCCCGCCCGCCAGCACCCAGGGGTCCGTCGCCGTCATCACGTGGAACGTGAGCCCGGTCGCCCCGGCGAACGTCGCGCTCGCGACGGCCGGGTCCGCGGCGCCGAGGTCGATGCCCGCCGGCCGCACGTCCTCCACCAGCACCGCGTACCCGCGCGTCGACACCACCCACGGCACCGGCACGTGCACCTCGTTCAGCCCGGAGGCGGTGTCGGCCAGCATCATCTGCATCGCGTGCGCCCGCCCGCGCGCGTTCGGCTCCTCGAACCGCTCCCCCAACCCGTACAGCGCCTCGTCCGCGTCCAGCGCCCACGACAGCCGCGTGAACGCCACCCAGCCGGGGTTCCGCACCACCACCCGCACCGTCACCCAGCACCGCTCGTCCCCGTCCCCCGCCGCGCCGTCGCACGTCCGCTCGAGCGTCACGTCCAGCGCCTCGCCCACCAGCGGGTCGACGTCCACCACCAGCTCCGCGCGGTCGCCGTCCACCGTCGCCGACCGTACCCGGCCGGGACGGAGCCACGCGCCCGGCACCGGCGCCAGCGGGTCGTAGTAGCGGTTGGGGTTCATCCGCGCGTCGTACACGCCGAACGACAGCAGCCCGAGCGCCGGCTCGTCGGAGTCCGGCGCGGTCCAGCTCGACCCGTCGGCCAGCTCGACGGTCAGGTCGAGCGGTTCGCGGGCCACCGTCGCCCGCGCGGGCCCGTCACCGAGCTGGATGTCGCCGGCGGGGGTGCCGCCGCAACCGGCCCCCGCCCACACCCACACCCACGCCCACGCCCACGCCGATCGTTCGCTGCGGAGTCCCACCCTGCGCGTCGTCATGACGACGGAGTATAGCCTCGTTTCGGCCGGCGGGGGCCCGGCCCGCCCGTCGGTCTACCGGACGCCGAACACGTCGGCGAAGGTGAGGTCGGCGGGGACCGGGCCGGGCGTGGAAACCCAGCGCACCGCCGACAGGAACAGCTCCGGACGCGCCGGCTCGTCCTTCACGGCCAGCGTCGGGTTCGGGCTGAACAGCACGATCCGGCCCGCGCCGTACGACGCCGCCAGGATCGCGGGCGTCCCCGGCAGCTCCCCGGCGCGCGTCCCGCACGATTCGCAGAACTTGTCGTCGACGTACGTCGCCAACGCCACCCACGGCGGCAGGCCGTCGCGCTCGTCCCGCCGGAACACCGGTCCGTTGGCGTAGAACAGCCGCAGCGCTTCCCCCCCGCCCACCGGCGCCACCTCGAGCATCGCCGTCCCGCGGCGCCAGGCGTCCTCGCTCCAGTTGCGCGCCGCCACGATCGCCACGTGGTGGTACTGCGGCGGCCCCTGGATCGCCAGGTAGGCCCCGGCGCAGATGCCGACGTAGCCCCCCCCGGCCCGCACGAACTCGCGGACGACCCGGCGTCCCTCGCGTTCCAACTCGCCGCCCTGCACCGAGCCGATTCCGCCCGAGAAGAACAACACCCGGCGGTCGTCGAGCGTTCCGCGGCGTACCGCCGCGGGCGACACCTCGCGCACGTCGAACCCGCCGTCGTCGCGCAGCGCCGCGAGCGCCGCGCGCAGTCCGTCCTCGCCGACCCCCCGGGCCCGGTACACCGCCACCGGGATCGGCCCCGCGTCCGCCGGCCCGTCGACCGTCGCCGCGTCCGTCGCCGCGGTGTCGACCGTCGCCGCGTCCGGCTCCCCCGCTTCGTCGTCGAGCACTTCCGCCGCGTCCGCTTCGTCGGTCGTCGCAGCCCCGGCCTCGGCGACGTCCGCCGGCGCGGGGGAGGGTGCCGGCGCCCGCGCGGCGTCGGTCCCGGCGGACGGGGACCGGTCGCAGGCGGCGACGGCCAACAGCAGGAGCGTCAGGAGCGGGCGGAGGGAGGCCACGAGCGGCGGGCGGGGACGGCTAGTCGGCCGCGGACGGCTGGACCCGTCCCGAGGCGACCAGCAGGTCGTCCTTCTCGGCCCGCAGCGCCGACAGCT
>CAZMRP010000410.1:0-5314 GCA_964568275.1 uncultured Myxococcales bacterium | reverse complement strand
GGCGCCGCTGCCGGCCGCGCCGCCGTCGATCGAGCCGTGGGACGAGCTGTTCGCCGTGGCGGCGGAGCGCGCGGGCGGGATGGCGTACGACGGCGAGCGGCTGTGGCTGGTCGATCGCGCGGGCCCCGCGCTGCTGGCGCTGGATCCGGCGTCCGGCGAGGTGCAGGACCGGCTGCCGTCGCCGGGACCGTGGCCGCAGGGGCTGGCCTGGGACGGCGAGCGGTTGTGGGTTTCCGATTCGGAGGAGGGGAAGATCTACGGCGTCGACCCGGGCACGCGGCTGGTCGACCGTCGCTTCGACGCCCCGGTCGCCTCACCGCAGGGGCTGGCCTGGGACGGCGAGCAGTTGTGGCTGGCCGACGGGACGAAGCTGCACAGCCTGTCCCGCGAGGACGGAACGACGGTCCGGACCATTCCGGCGCCGTCGGCGGGGGGCGACCGGGGCACCGAGATGCTGGGGCTGGCATGGGAGCCGTCGCCGCGGCGCGGGGCTCGCGGCTACCTGTGGGTCGCCGATCGCACGAAGGACAAGCTGTTCCGGGTGGCGGTCGAGGACGGAACGGTGGTCGACATGTTCCCGGCGGCGGGGCCGTATCCGGCGGGGACGGCGTTCCTCGACGGCCGGCTGCTGGTGGTCGACCGCGACCGCAAGCGGGTCGACGCGCTTGCGGTGGGCGCCCTGCCGACGGTGGTGCGGAGCGAGCCGCGGGTCGAGACGGTGGTGTTCGTGCACGAGCTGGTCAACTTCGGTCCGGCGACGGTGACGTCCGCGGAGATCTACGTGGCGGTGCCGGAGGAGGGGGCGAACCAGACCTTCGGCGGCGAGCCGCGCTTCGAGCCGGCGCCGGCGGAGTTCCTGACCGACCAGTGGGGCCAGCGGGTCGCGCGGTTCCACGGCGCGGACCTGGCGCCCGGGGCGAAGCTGCGGGCGACGATGACCGTCGACGTCACCGCCTGGTCGGTGCGCTGGCACATCGACCCCGAGCGGGTCGGCCGGCTGTCGGCGGTGCCGTCGGAGATCCGCAACCGCTACACCGTCGACGGCGCGAAGCTGTTGCGCGACGACCCGGTGATCCGCGAGGCGGTCGAGACGGCGGTGGGCGACGAGCGCAACCCGTACTTCATGGTGCGCCGCATCGCGCGCCACATCCAGGACCGGATGTTCTACGAGCTGTCGGGCGGCTGGAACGTGGCGCCGACGGTGCTGTCGCGCGGCAGCGGCTCGTGCTCGGAGTACACCTTCGTCTTCCTGGCGCTGTGCCGGGCGGCGGGGATCCCGGCGCGCTACGTCGGCGCGGTGGTGGTGCGGGGCGACGACGCATCGACGGACGACGTGTTCCACCGCTGGCCCGAGGTCTACTACCCCGGCTACGGCTGGGTGCCCGCGGACGCCCAGGCGGGCGATTCGCCGTCGCCCGAGAAGCAGGCCGACGCGATGATGGCGCTGCCCAACCGCTTCCTCGTCACGACCCACGGCGGGGGCGGCTCGGACCAGCTGGCCTGGAGCTACAACTCGAACGCGAGCTGGGCCTGCGACGGCTACTGCAAGGTGGCCGAGCGGGTGTGGGGCGACTGGTCGCCCGATCGCGAGGACGCCGCCGTGGCCTCCGTCGCGGCGGGCGAGTAGCCCGTGGCGCGCCATGAACGGCGATGGGAGAGGAGACGGACGATGCGCAACCGGGGAGACGTGTTCGGACCGGCGCTGCTGGCGCTGCTCGCGCCGTGGCTCGGGCCGGCCTGCGGGCCGGCGCAGCCCGTGACCGGGACGACGCCGGTGGTCGAGCCCGTGCCGGAGGTCCCGGCGGCGCCCGTGGAGGAGAACGTGCAGTGGGCAGGGGCCGGGACCACGGTCCACGGAACGCTGACGCGTCCCGCGGGCGACGGACCGTTCCCCGCCGTGCTGTTGATCGCGGGCAGCGGACCGACCGATCGGAACTGGGAGAGCCCGCTGCTGCCGGGGCACAACGGCAGCGCCCGCCTGCTCGCGGACGCGCTGGCGCGCCGCGGCGTGGCGACGCTGCGCTACGACAAGAGCGGCACGGGAGAAACGGCGGCGCCGGACGGAATGACGATGGCGACGTACTTGGCCGAGCAGCAGGGCGGGTTGGCGCTGCTGCGCGCCCACGCGGCCGTCGACCCGGCGCGGCTGTTCGTCGCGGGGCACAGCGAAGGGGCGCTGCACGCGCTGGTGCTGGCGCACGACGCCGGCGGCCCGCTGGCCGGGCTGGCGCTGCTCTCCGGACCCGGACACTCGATGGCCGACACGATGCTCCGCCAGGTGGCCGGGCAGTTCGCCGGCGCGGTGGCCGCCGGCGCCGCGGACCAGGCGACGGCCGACGCCGAGCTCGAGAAGCTGCGCGGCGCGCTGGACGACGTCTGCGCGGGACGCGACCCGGCGCCGGAGCACGTGAGCGAGATTCCCGGCATCGCCCTGCTGGTGCAGGCGGTCGCCGCGCCCGCGGGTCGCGCGCTGGCCGCCGAGCTGCTGGCATTGGACCCCCAGGCGCTGCTCGCCGGGCTCGAGCTGCCGCTGTTGATCGTCAACGGGGCGAAGGACCTCCAGGTGCGGCCGGACGTGGACGCGCAGGCGTTGTACGACGCGGCCGTCGCGGCGGGGCTGGCCGACGTGGAGCTGGTCGTGCTGCCGGAAGCCGACCACGTGTACAAGCTCGAACCGACGCCCTTCGAGCAGCTGACGCCGGAGACCGGTCTGGCCTACAACGCCGCGGGGCGGGCGCTGGATCCGGCGCTGGTCGAGACGCTGCTGGAGTGGCTGGGCGGCGGGTCGCCGGCCGTTCCCTGAGCCGCGTCCCTAGCGCGCGGGGGGGCGTGCGAAGGTCCCGTTGCGGTAGTCCTCGAACGCCTGGTCCAGCTCGGCCTCGGTGTTCATCACGATCGGGCCGCGCCAGGCGACCGGCTCGCCGAGCGGCTTGCCGGCCACGAGCAGCAGGCGGGCAGTCGCGTCGCGGGTGGAGATCCGCACCTCGTCGCCGTCGCCGAGGACGACCAGCGCACCGTGGTCGACGCACGTCTCGTCCTTGCCGGCGGCGGCGGGGAAGCAGGCGCGGCCCTCGAACACGAAAGCGAAGGTGTTGTGGCCGCGGGGGATCGGCTGGGTGAAGCGGGCGCCGGGCGGCAGGGTCGCGTCGAGGTACAGCGGCTCGATCACGACGTCCCGGACCGGGCCGTGGAGGCCGGCCGCGCGGCCGGCGAGCACCTTGATCCGCACGCCGCCGCCGACGACCGCCTCGGGGATCTCGCGGGCGGGCACCTCGCGATAGCGTGGGTCCATCATCTTGTGCGACCGGGGCAGGTTGGCCCAGAGCTGGAAGCCGCCCATGCGGCCGCGGGCGTCGCCGGCCGGCATCTCCTGGTGAATGATGCCGCCGCCGGCGGTCATCCACTGCACGTCGCCGGGACCGATCGTGCCGCGGTTCCCCAGGCTGTCGCCGTGCTCGACCTTGCCCTCGAGCATGTAGGTGATCGTCTCGATCCCGCGGTGCGGGTGCCAGGGAAACCCCGCGACGTAGTCGTCGGGGTTGTCGCCGCGGAAGTCGTCCAGCAGCAGGAACGGGTCGAGGCCCGGGGTGTCGCCGAAGCCGAACACGCGGCGCAGACGCACGCCGGCCCCTTCCAGCGTCGGCACGCTCTCCCGGATCAGACGAACGGTGCGAACGTCGCTCATGGCCACGACTCCTCCTGCGCCGGGATTCGACCCCGGCGACGCGCGGCAGGCGGACAGCGCCGTGACGACGCCGAACCCCTCGGGACGGCGTGCCGACCGGTTCGTCGCGCGCCCATCGGCCGCAGCCTAGCGACGCGACGGGCGGTCGGCAAGCGACGCGGCGGGGGCGGGCTCGGCGAGGTCCACTTCGACCGCCGGGTCCGCGGCGGCGTCGGCCGCCGGCTCCTCGGGAAACGCCTCGAGGCGGCAGGCGAGCAGCTCCATGGCGCCCTTGCCCTTGATCTCGCGCGCGCCGAGCGACGCGAAGGCCGCGGCGGCCCGCGGCTCCTCGGCGAGGTAGGCGTCGCGGGTGGCCGCCGTGACCGTCACCTGTCCGGCGGCGGCGTGACTGCAGGCGCGGCTGGCGACGTTGACCGTGTCGCCGATCACGGTGAACTCGGCCTGCCGCTCGTTGCCGAGTTGGCCGATGACCAGCGGCCCGGTGTTGAGGCCGACGCCCATGCCGACGATGCGGCCGCCGAACGCGCCGGCCGCGTTGGCGCGGGCCAGGGCGTGCTGCATGGCGGCGGCGCAGCGCACGGCGCGCACGGCGTGGTCGGGCTGGTCGAGCGGTGCGTTCCAGACGACGAGCACGGCGTCGCCGATGAACTTGTTGATGTAGCCGTCGTGGCGCGCCACGACCTCGATCAGGATCGAGACGTACGCGTTGAGCAGGCCGATCACCTGCTCCGGCGACATCTCGGCGCTCATGGCGGTGAAGCCGCGGATGTCGGCGAACAGCACCGTGGCGTTGCGCGACTCGCTGCTCATCAGGCCGTCGCCGTGGGCCTGCTTGAGCCGCTCCATCAGCACCGGGGAGAGGTAGCGGCCGAAGGCGGTCTCGAGGAACCGGCGTTCGCGGGCCAGCACCAGCATCCGGTTGAACCCGACCTTCATCACCGCCACCTCGTCCCGCCCGTGGACCGGCACGGGGTGCTCGAGATCGCCCCGGCCGACGCGCTGGAAGGCGCGACCGAGGTCGGTCAGGGCGTCGGTCGCGTTGCGACCGAACCGCCAGGCGAGCAGCAGGATGAACGGCAGCTGCAGCACCAGGGCGCCTGCGATGCCGCCGACGTATTTCCCGGCGTAGTCCTCGAGCACCCGGAGCGGCGAGAGCCAGACCTCGAGATGACCGCGCTCGACCGCCCACAGCAGCAACTGGCGGCCCTCGGGGCCGGCGTAGCTGAGCCAGACCACCACGCCGAGCGAGCTGGCGAGCAGCAGCAGCATCAGCCGGGTCGACAGGTGGCGGAAGCCGGCGGTCAGCGTATAGAGCACGTCGGCCGAGCCGATGCCCACCAGGACCAGACCGGCGGCGACGGCCAGCGGCACGAGCGACGCGAGGGCGTGGGCCGCGGCGACCAGGGCCGGCTCGGCGGCCGCCGCGAGGTGGCCGAACAGCAGCGGCATGCCGGCGATGAACCCGGCGCCGACCGCGGCGCGCAGCAGACCGCCGAACAGACCGCTGCGGGTGAGCCGCCGCACCAGGCGGTCGATGTCGCGGCAGGCGATCCAGGTCGCCAGCGGCACGGCGACCATGGCGAAACCGGTGGCGACCAACTCCAGGTCGGGCGAGCGTTCGGCAAGGTT
>CAZMRP010000409.1:0-5317 GCA_964568275.1 uncultured Myxococcales bacterium | reverse complement strand
TGCCGCCGGACGGCCGGCGGCTCGGCTGCCGTGTCGATGCGGCCCACGATTTCGCCGTCGAGCCACAGCTCGGCCGAGCCGCCGCCGGGCTGGGCCAGGTACTGCACCTCGAAGGCGCCGGCCGTGTCCCGCGGCTCGGTCTCGACCCACAACACGGCGTCGGGCTCGGCGCTGCGGGCGGACCAGCCGCCGAGACCGAAGCGGCCGTCGTCGAGCGCGGCGGCGCCGCGACCGTGGACGCGGTCGAAGGTCCAATCCCCGTCGGCGCCGACATCGACGTCGGCGGGGTCGTAGGACGGCCAGGGCCGCCCGGGCTGCAGGAAGCCCGGTCCGGCGTCGCCGAAGCGCGCGGCCAGCGCCCCGCGGATCGCCGAGGTGAAGGAGGTCGTGGCGCTGTGGGAATCGCCGAAGTGGGCCACGCGGACCACCGCGCCGGCCGTGCCGCGCTCGATCCGCGCCAGTCGCTCGAACAGGCGTGCCAACGCCCGACCGGAGGGGTCCTCGAGCGCGATGTCGCCGCCCGGCTCGTCGGCCGGTTCCGTCGCGACCGAACGGGAGACGGTCGGCGCGGGTTGCGCGGCCGGAGCGGCGACCGGCGAGGCCGCCGGCGTCCCCGGGGTGGACGAGTCGGCCGGGATTCGGAGACGCTGGCCGGCCAGGACGCGGTCGGCGTCGGCCAGCTCGTTGGCCTCGCGCACGAGCTCGACCGGCACACCGTGGGCCCGGGCGATGCCCCACAGGGTCTCGCCGCGACGCACGACGTGGACGGTGTCGGCGGCGACGGAGGTCGCCAGCGACAGGAGGAGCACGCCGAGTCCCAGGCGGACCGGCATCGACGGGCCGCGCGTCACGACTGACGTGTACGAGGGGAACGGGAGGGAGTCAAGGAAACGGGAGCGGGCCCAGGGCCGGCCGACGTGGTATCCTCCGGGGCGAGTGTGCGGGGGGCCCTTGTCGAGGAGGAAACCGATGCGCCGCTTGTCCTGTGGAACCGCCTACGCGTTGGCCGTCGCGGTCGGGTTGGGGGCGGGCTGCGGCCTGAACACGACCGGGCTGGCGTCCGACGACATCACGGACGAGGACGTCGGCGAGGGTCTCGGGGACGTTCCGCCGGCCGACGACGGGACGCGGGACGACGTGGGCCCGGAGGACGGCGACGTCGGTGACGTCGGCGACGACGGTCCGGCAAGCGTGTGCGGCAACGGCATCGTCGAGGGCGACGAGGAGTGCGACGACGGCAACACGATCGAGACCGACGACTGCGTGAGCAGCTGCCTGGCGGCGACCTGCGGGGACGGCCACGTCCACGACGGCGTCGAGGAATGCGACGACGGGGCGGGCAACGACGACGCGGCGGTCGATGCCTGCCGGACCGACTGCCGCGCCGCGTTCTGCGGCGACGGCGTGACGGACACCGGCGAGGGCTGCGACGACGGCAACGACATCGACGACGACGCCTGCCGGAACAACTGCAGCCTGGCCAGCTGCGGCGACGGCACGCTGGACCCCGGCGAGGAGTGCGACGACGGCAACGCGATCGATGCCGACGACTGCCTGACGACCTGCCGCAGCGCCACGTGCGGCGACGGGCACGTCTGGGCCGGCCACGAGGAGTGTGACGGCGACGCGCCGCTCGCCTGCACCACCAGCTGCGACTCCACCGGTTCGCGGAGCTGCGTGGCCTGCGCCTGGTCGACCGATTGCGCGCCGCCCGTCGAGGCCTGCAACGGCCTCGACGACGACTGCGACGGCCTGGTGGACGAGGTCTTCCTCTGCGTGCCCGGCGCCTCGGTGGCCTGCGTCTCGAGCTGCGGCACGACCGGCACCGGCGCCTGCACGACGAGCTGCGCGGCCCCGCCGCCGGCCGACTGCACGCCGCCCGCCGAAACCTGCAACGGCGCCGACGACGACTGCGACGGCCTGCCGGACGAGGACTTCACCTGCGTGCCGGGCGCCATGGTGGCCTGCGCCACGACCTGCGGCTCGGCCGGCAGCGGCACCTGCACGGCGAGCTGCGAGGTGCCGCCGCCGGCCGACTGCAACCCGCCGGCCGAGACCTGCAACGGCGCCGACGACGACTGCGACGGCCTGCCGGACGACGGCCTGGCCTGCGTGCTGGGCGAGCTCCGCTCCTGCACCACCAGCTGCGGCTCGCTGGGCACCGAGACCTGCGGCGCGGGCTGCGTGTGGTCCGGCTGTTCGCCGCCGGCGGAGGCCTGCAACGGCGTCGACGACGACTGCGACACCGGCGTCGACGACGGCTTCGACTGCGCGCGCGGCTCGACGCAGAGCTGCAGCACGAGCTGCGGCAGCACCGGCTCACGGATCTGCTCGGCGACCTGCACCTGGCCAGCGACCTGCACCGCGCCCGCGGAGGTCTGCAACGGCCTCGACGACGACTGCGACACCGTCATCGACGACGGCTTCCCCTGCGTGCGCAACCTGCCGACCCCCTGCACCACCACCTGCGGCTCCACCGGCACCGGCACCTGCGGCGCGGGCTGCACGCTGCCGGCGCCCGTCGCCTGCACGCCGCCGGCCGAAACCCGCAACGCGCTCGACGACGACTGCGACACCCTCACCGACGACGGCTTCCCGTGCCTGGCCGGCACGACCGCGAGCTGCGTCACCGGCTGCGGCAGTACCGGCAGCTGGACCTGTACCGCCTCGTGCGCCTGGCCGGCGACGTGCCCGCCGCCGGCGGAGAGCTGCAACGGCCTCGACGACGACTGCGACACCGTCCCGGACAACGGCTTCGCCTGCGTGCGGAGCCAGCCGACCGCCTGCACGACCAGCTGCGGCTCCACGGGAACCGGGACCTGCGGCACGGACTGCACGCGTCCGGCACCGACCGCCTGCACCCCGCCGGCCGAGGTCTGCAACGGCCGGGACGACGATTGCGACGGCCAGACGGACGAGGGGCTCGCCGACTGCAACGACGCCTGCGTGAACGCCATCGACATCTCGTCGCTGGGCAGCGTGACCGGCACGACGGCGGGTCGCGGGAGCGAGCGGGACCCCTGTCTCTTGGCCTGCTCCGGCGACGCGACGAACACGCCGGACGTCTGGTACCGCTTCACGCTGACGCAACGGGAGGTGGTGTTCCTGTCGCTCGGCGACGGCAACACGTGGGACGCGACGCTGGAGGTGCTGCACGGCGGCTGCGCGTCGCTGTCGCGCGACGTCTGCAGCGACGACACCTGCGGAACCTATCGTCCGCAGTGGGTCGGCGTGCTCGATGCCGGAACGTACCACGTCGCGATCGACGGTTGTCAGCCCACGACGGCCGGCCCGTTCACGCTGACCTACCGGCATTCCCCCTGCCCGACGGCGACCTGGATCGGCGACGGGGCGACCGCGACCGGCGACACCTGCGGCGCCGGGGACGACCTCGGGACGAGCACCTGCGGCGGCGGCGACGACGCGGACCGCGTCTACTACGCCGGGATGTGCCGCGGAACGCGCACCGTCACCGCCTCGACCTGCGACGGCCGGAGCTGGCGGGATGCGGTGGCCATCCGGCGCGGCAGCGGCGGGACCTGCGGCGGCACCGAGGCGTCCTGCGGCGCGTACGGCACGTGCAGTTCCTCCACCACGCGCGCGACCACCAGCGTGTCGATCACGGGACCGGAGTTGCTGTTCTTCGTCGTGGACGGCGGCTCGGGCGGGACCTACTGCGGCGAGTACTCGCTGTACGTCGACTACTGACCCGGCGCGGCACCGCCCGTGAGCGGCCGCTGCACGCCCACCGGAAGCGCCTCGGTGCGCGCGAGGTACTCCAGCAGTCCCTGGACCAACGCTCCATAGAGCAGCCCGCCCAGGATCTCGCCGCCGGCGGGAGCCAGGTGGGTCAGGTCGCCGAACGACTGCCGCGGGTTGGTGCGGTACCAGCGCCACATCGTGTCCGGGCCGCCCATCGCCGTGAAGGTGTCCCAGAACGCGCAGCCGCCGGCGAGGGCCACTTCCCGCTGGATCTGGACGATCTTCGGGATCACCGGGCGCGTCTTGCGCGTGTTCGGGTCGCCGCGGTCCGGCGGGCCCGCCAGCAGGCACCCGGCGAACGGCGCCACCGCGCGGATCCGCGCCACGACCCGCGCGAGCTGCTCGCGGTACCCGGCCAGCGACAGGTCGTGATCGCTCTCGTTGGTGCCGAAGGTCAGGACCACCAGGTCCGGTCGTCGCTGCTCGAACTGCGACCGCCAATGCGCCTCGTCCGGCTCGAGCAGCGCGCGGGCCGAGGCGCCCAGGATGCCGATCCCGTCGTAGACCACGCCGGGGCCCTCGCGCTCGAGCGTCACGCCGAACAGCCGCACCGGCCCGCCGCCCAGGGAGCGGAGCGTGAACTCGTGCGGTCCGTCCGGGACGTCGACCCGCCGGAACCCGGAGGCGACGACCTCGGCCGCCGTGGAGAACGTGTCGAGCACGGTGCCGTCCGCGGCGATCTCGACCGAACCGCCGTGCGGCTGTGCCAGGAAGTAGACCTCGAACCGCGAGACCGCCCCGCCGGTGGGCCCCGCATCGGACGTGCCGAAGGTCGCCTTCGCCCCGGGCCCCCCGGCGATGAACGTCACGCCGCCGTAGCCGTAGAGCCGGTCGAGGCTCTGGCCGGTGGTGACGCGCTTGACGTGCCAGGCGTCGGTGAACTTCGTCGCGACGTCCTGGTGCCCGTACCACTCCCACGGTCGCGCGACGAACAGGAACCCCGCGCCGGCGTCGCCGAACCGCTGTTGCAGCTTGCGGCGCACGGTCGCCGTCCAGAGGTCCTCGATGATCACCGAATCGCCGTAGTGCGTGACGCGGGTCACCGCGCCGGGCTCGCCCAGCGCCGTGCGGCGCAGGGCGTCGTAGAACGGGTCGAGCGCCCGCTCGAGACAGCGGCCCGCGTCTTCGCGCCGGCACGGGTTCTCCAGCGCGTGGATCGTGCCGTCCGTCGCCAGCGCCGCCGCCAGGCGCCGGGACGGATCCTCCGGCGACGACGGCGCGGCAGCGACGACGGGTGGCGGCCCGGCGGACGCCTCCCCGACGGACGACGGCCCGCTCGCCGGGGACGAGGCCGGCGGCCGGTTCGCCAGCGCCGTCGCCAGCGCCTGGTCCAGGTCCGCCGTCGCCTGCCGGACCCGAGCGGTCGACACGGTCCGTTCCGCGGAGGCCTCGTCGCGCCACGGCCACAGCTCCTCCGGCTCCGGCAGCAGTCCCCATCCGCCCAGATCGTCGGCCAGGAACGCCAGCGCCGCGAACGCGACGAGCCACAGCGCCACACGAGGGGCGCGACCGAGCAACCGGGCGCGCAGCGAAGGCAGTCCGGCTCCCGCCGGCG
>CAZMRP010000408.1:0-5334 GCA_964568275.1 uncultured Myxococcales bacterium | reverse complement strand
GGGTCGGCCGCGGCGGCGGCGAGGGCGGCGTCGGCGTCGACCGCGATGCCGACGACGCCGAGCGGCCCGCCGTACTCCTGCAGGGCGCGGCCGACGACCGCCGGCAGTTCCGCCGCCGACTCGCGCACGATCCGCAGGAACAGCTCGTGCGCGGGCGGGCCCTGGGCTTCGATGACGGCATCGACCAGCGGCGAGCGTCGGGCGCCGTGGTGCGGCGCCTCGACGGCGAGCACGGTGAACCCGGCGGCGGCGAGCGACGACGCCTCCTTGTCGCCGGCGCGCGGCGGCGTCGAGCTGAAGCCGTGGAGCAGCAGCACGGGCGGGCCCGCGGGCCCGTCGGCCCGGCGGAGGACGCACAGCGGGACGCGGGCGACGCCGGCATCCCAGGTCTGCGCGGCGGCGTCGATGGCGGGTCGGGTCATCTGCGGCTCCGGCCCCCCGGCCCCCGAGTCGGCGCTCAGTATACCCCGCGGAACCCCAGCGTCGGGATCACGATGTACGGCACCTCCTGCAGCTGCACGTGCGGCTCGTCGTAGGCCCACTCGTCGCACTCCATCGACACCGGCTCCGCGGTGAAGGTGATGTTGATGAACTCGAAGTACAGCGCGAACCACCAGGTCTCGAAGGTCCACTTCTTGTCGACGCGCAGGTCGAGCCGGTAGAACGGCGGGAGACGTTCCGAGTTGCGGGCGCCGGTGTTGCGGCAGATGCCTGACGAGTACGGATCCGAGGGGACGTCCGGGACCCACTCCTGCGGCGTGTACGGGCGACCCGAGCGGAAGTGGAAGCGGCCGCCGACCCGCCAACCCCGGCCGATGTCCCACGACAGCACCACGTTCAGCACGTGGCTCTGGTCGAAGTCGGCGGTGGCGGTGCCCGAACGGTAGTCCCGTTCGGAGCGCGCCAGCGTGTAGGCGATCCAGCCGAAGACGCCGGCGCCGAGGTGCCGGCGCAGCAGCAGCTCGAGGCCGTAGGCGCGGCCGTCGAGCGGCTCGAAGAATCCCTCCGCGTTGGTCTCGAAGATGTCCCCCCCGCCGCCGATGTCCGGCTCGGAGAGGTCGGCGAAGTCCGAGTAGTACGCCTGGACGTCGAGGCCCAGCTCCCAGGGCAGCGCCACCTCCACGCCCTGGGAGAGCTGGTAGGAGAACTGCGGTCCGCTGTCGACGACGAACGAGCCGAGGCCCGGGAGGTCGATGATGAACGACTGGGGCTGGTGGAAGGTGCCCATCGAGCCCTTGAGCCACAGCCAGTCGGTGAGCCGGTGGCGCAGGGTGAGCCGCACGTCGAACCAGCTCTCGGTGTCGTCGGCGACGCGGTGCACGTCGAAGCGGCCGCCGAGCTGCAGGTCGGTGGCCTCGGTCGGGCGCAGGGTGACCTTGGCCCAGGTGCCGAGCAGCACGGCGTCGCGCTCGCGGGTCAGCGGCGTCAGGTCGTCCTCTTCCTCCAGGCCGGGGGGCGGGAAGCGCCGGACCTCGAGGTCGGTGCCGACGGCGACGTCGAGCCACTCCTCGGGGGACCAGACCAGCGAGGCGCGGGGACCGCCGGCCCACATCGTCAACCCGACCGCCTCGGTCTCGTCCATCGTCGTGGCGTCGTAGCCGAACCAGCCGGCCAGCTCCGCGCGCAGCTCGCGGCCGTGCCGGTAGCGGTAGCGCAGGTCGACCCGGTGGAACTGGAGCTTGGGCCCCTCGATCGTGCCGTCGTCCTCCTCCGCGCCCGCCTGGTCGAAGGAGCCGAAGCCGAACAGCACCAGGCGGTGGTGCGGCGCGGGCTCCCACTCGACCCGCCCCTGGTAGTCCCAGTACTGCAGGTAGGCGTCCTCGTCGAACAGCTTGATCAGCCAGCCGGTGTAGCTGTAGCGCCCCGAAGCGGAGACGCGCAGCTCGTCGGTGATCGGCACCTCGACGAAGGCGCCGACGTCGGTGAGCCGCAGGTCCCATTCGGAGCGCCAGCGGTCGGACCGCGGCAGGCGGGTCTCGGCGCGGACCATCCCGCCGACGTAGCGGCCGAGGTCGGCGGGGGCGCCGCCGGGGAAGAAGTCGATCCGGTCGACCAGCGACGGGTGGATCACGGCGGGGCCGAGCGCCAGGTGGAACAGGGCGGGGACGCGCACGCCGTCGAGGTAGAAGCCGGTGCCGGAGGGCGGGGCGCCGCGGACGAAGTAGTACGGCAGGCCGGTCAGCACCGGCGTGATGCCGGGCAGCGCCTCGATGGCCCGGAACGGGTCGCCCATCGTGCCCGGCAGGTTGTGGACCTCCTCGCCCGACAGGCTGACCCGCGTGACCTCCTCCTCGTCGCGCCGGCCGTGGATCACCGTCTCGAAGGCGCGCGAGCCGCGTTCGCGCTCGAGCCGCAGGGCCAGCTCGAGCCGCATTCCCTCCTCGATCTCGACGGCGGTGCGGAGCGGCGAGAACCCCTCCTGGACCACCAGCAGCTCGTGGGTCCCCTCCGGCAGCCGCAGCTCGAAGCGCCCCTCGGCATCGACGAACGCGAGCTGCCCGGCCGCCTCGAGCCGCGCGTCGGTCAGCACGTCGCGCGTGCCGCGTTCGAAGACCTGTCCGGCGAGCAGCCCCGTGGGGGCCGCGGCTGCGGCGTCGAGCGGCCCCGGGAGCGCGGTGTCGCCGCGCTCCGTGGCGTCGTCGGGCGCGTCGATCGTGGAGCTTCCGCCGGCGCCGTCCCCGGAGTCGTCGCCGGCGTCGTCCGGCGCTCCGGCGGGGTCGGACGTGGCGGCGGGTTCGACCGGCGCGGGCGGGGCGAAGGTGAAGGCGAGCCGGATGCGGGCGCCGATCGCCTCGCCGTCGGAGGTCGCCGGCGCGAACAGGAACTCGCGGACCCGGGCCAGCACCGCCGAATCGAACGGCTCGCCGCCCGGCTCCAGCAGCTCCGCCTCCTCGACGCGGCCGTCGTCGTCGATCAGCAGCGAGACGACGACGCGCGCTTCGCCGGTGGCGCCCGCGGGGTAGGGCGGCGGCTCGCCGACCAGCAGGTGGGGCGGTGTCAGGCGCGGGGCGTCGGGATGGTGGTCGAGGTCCTGGCCCAGGGCGGGGGCGGCGCCCGCGAGCAGGGCGGCGAGCGCGAGCGGAGCGACGGGGCCGGGGCGGGGCATGCGCGGCGAACGCTAGCACACGCGGCGTGCCCGGGGACACGGACGGCGGCCTTCGCCGCGCGGCGCGCCGTTCGATTTGGCCCTTCGACTTTCCGTCCCGCTGCGTTACAGTCCGGGCCGCGACCGGGACCGGTTGGGGGATGCCCGGCACGAAGGAGGAGACCATGCCGCTCGTTCCGATGCGTCCGTTGCTCGATGCCGCCAAGGAAGGCGGCTACGGCGTCGCCGCGCTCAACGTCAACAACATGGAGCAGATCCAGGCGATCATGGAGGCGGCCGTCGAGACCAAGTCGCCGGTGATCGTGCAGGCCAGCCGCGGGGCGCGCAAGTACGCCAACGACAACTACCTCCGCCACGTGATGCTGGCGGCCTCCGAGCTGCACCCGGAGCTGCCGATCGTGATGCACCAGGACCACGGCAACTCGGTCGAGACCTGCAAGTCGGCCATCGAGTACGGCTTCACTTCGGTGATGATGGACGGCTCGTTGTTGCCCGACGGGAAGACGCCGTCGGACTTCGACTACAACGTGAAGGTCACGTCGGAGATCGTGAAATTCGCTCACGAACGTGGCGTGACCGTCGAGGGTGAGATCGGCACCATCGGCGGGATCGAGGACGGCCACGGGGCCGGGGGGAAGGGGCATCTGACCGACCCGGACCAGGCGGTGGAGTTCGTGGAGCGGACGGGCGTGGATGCGCTGGCGGTGGCGATCGGGACGAGCCACGGGGCGTACAAGTTCTCGCGCAAGCCGGACGGCGACGTGCTGGCGATGTCGTTGATCGAGGAGATCCACCGGCGGCTGCCGACGACGCACCTGGTGATGCACGGCTCCTCGAGCGTGCCGCAGGAGTTGATCGAGATCATCAACAAGTACGGCGGCAGCATGAAGCCGACGTGGGGGGTGCCGGTGGAGGAGATCCAGCGCGGGATCCGCCACGGGGTGCGGAAGGTCAACGTCGACACCGACAACCGGCTGGCGATCACGGGGGCGATCCGCAAGGTCTTTTCGGAGTCGCCGGAGAAGTTCGACCCGCGGGACTACCTGGTGCCGGCGCGCGCGGCGATGAAGGCGGTCTGCGTGGCGCGGATGACGGCCTTCGGCCAGGCGGGACACGCCTTCGACCGCAAGTGGCCGACCCTCGCGGACATGGCGAAGTACTACGCCGGCGGCGGCAAGTAGTCCGAGGCCGTCGGGGGCGTCTCCAGCGTCGCCCCGGGGCGGGGTGAATGGGCCCAGGAGCGGGCGGCTTCTTCGATCTGCCGGCAGGTCGGCTGCTCGGGGGCAGGTACCGCATCGAGCGGCGGCTGGCGGCGGGCGGGATGGCGGCGGTGTTCGAGGCGACGATCGTCGGCCTCGGGCGGCGCGTGGCCGTCAAGACGCTGCACCCGCGGCTGAACGAGGATCGGCGGAGCATCGAGCGGCTGCGGCGGGAGGCGCTGGCCGTCGCCGGCCTGCAGCATCCGAACATCGTGCAGATCCTCGACTTCCGCGACGACCCCGGCGAACCCGTGTTCCTGGTGATGGAGCTGCTCGAGGGGCGGACGCTGTTCGACATCGTGCACGTGGAGGGGCCGCAGCCGTGGTCGCGCGTCGCGGGCCTGGCGCGACAGTTGCTGGCCGGATTGACGGTCACGCACGGGGCCGGATTGCTGCACCGGGACCTCAAGCCGGCCAACGTGTTCGTGGTGCCGCTGGGCGGCGGCGGCGACCTGGTCAAGCTGCTCGATTTCGGCTTGGCGGCGGTGCGCGAGGGTCCCGGCTTCGAGAAGCTGACCCGCACGGGCGTGGTGGTCGGCACGCCGGCCTACATGGCGCCCGAGCAGGCGCGCGGCGACCGGGTCGACGTGCGCGCCGACGTCTACGGCGCCGGCGCGGTGCTGTTCCACGCGCTGACGGGACGGCGGCCGTTCGAGGCGCGGACGGCGGGCGAGATCCTGGTCAAGGTGGTCGCGGAGTCGCCGCCGCCGCTGCTGCAGTTGCGGCCGGACCTGTCGCCCGGGGTCGCCGCGGTGGTGGCGTGGGCGTTGGCGAAGCGGCCCGAGGATCGATACCGCGACGCGGCGGCGCTGGCGGCGGCGCTGGCGGCGGTGGAGCCGCCGGAGGCTTCGGTGCCGCCTCGAGCGTCGCAGCAGCTCGTTCCCGCGGGATCGCGACCGGCGGAGGCGCCGACGTCGTACGCGCCGTCGCTGCACGTGTCGGCGCCGCCGGCCGTGGTGGCGGCCGCCC
>CAZMRP010000407.1:0-5356 GCA_964568275.1 uncultured Myxococcales bacterium | reverse complement strand
CCGCTGGTGGTGGACGCCGACGCGCTCGGTGCGCTGGCCGGCCGACCGGACCTCGTGCGCCGCGCCCCCGCGCCCCGGGTCCTCACGCCGCACCCCGGCGAGCTGGCGCGGATGCTCGGCACGACGACCGAGAAGGTCCAGGCCGACCGGCTCGGGGTCGCGCTCCGCACCGCCCACGACTGGAAGGTGGTGGTGGTCCTCAAGGGAGCCCGCACGGTGGTCGCCGCGCCGGACGGCCGCGCCTTCGTCAACCCCACCGGCAATGCCGGCATGGCGTCGGGCGGCGCCGGCGACGTACTGACCGGCATCGTCGGCGGGCTGCTCGCCCAGCACGCCGAGCCGCTCGACGCCGCATGCGTCGGGGTCTGGGCGCACGGTGCCGCGGGCGACCGCGCGGCCGGCGACTCCGACGGTCGAGGCCTCGCGGCGCGCGACCTGCTCGCCGAGTTGCCGGGGGTCCTGCGCCGGTTGGCGGACCTCCGCCCGGTATGATCGGCTTGTCATGCCCTGAGCCAGTTGTTTCCGGCCCTGCGGGGTAGGATATCTCCTTACCCTGCCGTCCGGAATTGGATGATTCCCTGAACATACCGACCGTGCTTTGAGAAGGGTCGCGAGGTTCGGGGCGGGGCCGATCATGGAATCGAACTTGCAGCAGACCGGCCCCGATGAATGGCGCCGAGCCGGGCGACTGTACGACCGACCGACCCGACACCTTCGAGGGGCTTGCGGTGCCCCACTACTCCGCCGTGCTCCGCCACGCGCTCCGACTGACCCGCCACCTGCAGGATGCGGAGGACCTGTGCCAGGAGACGTACCTGCGGGCGTTCCGCCGGTTCGGCGCGCTGGAGTCGGCGGACGCGGTCCGTCCGTGGCTGCTGCGCATCGCGACCAACGCGTTCATCGGGACGTACCGGCGGTGGCGGCGGCGGCAGGAGGCGATCTGGTCGCCCGAGGACGTCGCGCGCCGGACCGACGAGGCGCTGTCGGCGGAAGTGCCGGAGGCGCCGGCGGTGGTGGCGGTGCACGGCGAGGTGCTGGCGGTGGTGGAGACGCTGCCGGTGGCGTTCCGCGAGGCGGTGACGCTGGTCGACATGGGGGAGACGACGTACCAGGAGGCGGCGGAGATCCTGGCCTGTCCGCTCGGCACGGTGATGTCGCGGCTGCACCGCGGGCGCGCGCTGCTGCGCGAGCGGCTGGCGGGCTACGCGGCGGAGGCCGGCTTCACGCTGGCGGCCTGAGTTCCTCGAATCGCACTCGGACTCCTCCGCCGGCACCCTGCGGGCGGCGGCGGGCTCGCCCGTTCCCGCCGTCCGACCGACGGCGCGGCGCCGCCTCTTGACGCCGTGCCGCGCGCGCCGGAGACTCGACGTGGAGGTGCGGGATGCGACGCGAACCGTTCGCCGCGCGGCGCGGCTTCTACCCGGCGAGTCCGAAGGCGCTGGCGGCGGAGTTGGACCGCTGCCTGCCGGCGGTGGAGTCGCCGCGGCGCGCGACGGCGGCGGTGGTGCCGCACGCCGGCTACGCCTACTCGGGCCCGGTGGCCGGCAAGGTCTACGCGGCGCTGGAGGTGCCCGAGCACGTCGTGGTTCTGTGTCCCAAGCACACGCGGCACGGCAGTCCGCTGGCGGTGATGACGTCGGGGAGCTGGGCGGTGCCGGGGGCGGAGATCCCGGTCGACGAGCAGCTGGCGCCGCTGCTGCGCGACGCGTGCGAGCTGGACGAGGACGAGGAGGCGCACCTGGCGGAGCACTCGCTGGAGGTCCAGCTGCCGTTCCTCCACCGGCGCAACCCGGCGTTCCGGCTGACGCCGATCGCGCTCGGGGTCGGCGGCTGGACGGTGCTGCGGCGCTTGGGGGAGCGGCTGGCCGGCGTGGTGAACTCGTTCGGCCGGCCGGTGCTGCTGGTGGCCTCCTCGGACCTGTCGCACGAGAGCGGGGGCCGGGCCCGGGTGGCGCGGAACGACGCGCTGGCGATCGAGCGGATGCTGGCGCTGGACGCCGAGGGGCTGGTGCGGGTGGTGGAGGAGCACGACATCACGATGTGCGGCTTCGCGCCCGTGGCGGCGGTGCTCGCCGCGGCGCGGGCCCTGGGGGCCGCGAAGGCCGAGCTGCTGGGCTACGAGACGAGCCTGGACCACGGGGGAACCGAGGACTGGATCGTGGGCTACGCGGGGCTCGTGATCGACTAGCGTCCGCAATCAGAGCGGCAGGATCGACCGCCGGCCGTTGTAGCGCGCCGTGTCGTACTCGCGCTCGACGTCGACCAGCGTCAGCTTGCCCAGGACCTCGCCGAGCGGCACCGAGGTGTAGCGTCCCTGGAGGAACGACACCATCCGGCCGGTCTGGGCGTTCTGGAGCAGGTTGACGGCGCAGATGCCGAAGTTGCGGGCCATCCGGCGGTCGTAGGCGCAGGGGGTGCCGCCGCGCTGGAGGTGGGACAGCACCACGGCCCGCGTCTCGAGGCCGGCGACCTCGGTGATGCCGCGCGCCAGCTGCTCGCCGACGCCGCCGAGGGTCACGTGGCCGAAGTCGTCGAGACCGATGGCGCGCTGGACCACGGTCCCGCCCGCCTGCTTGGCGCCCTCGGAGATGACCACGATCGAGTAGCGCACGCCGCTCTGGTGGCGCTTGGCGATCAGCTGGCCGACCTGGTTCAGGTCGTAGTCGTGCTCCGGGATGAGGATCACGTAGGCCCCGGCCGACATGCCGCCCTGGAGGGCGAGGTGTCCGGCGTGGCGGCCCATCGTCTCGACGACGAAGGTCCGGCTGTGCGAGCCGGCGGTGGTCCGCAACCGGTCGACCTCCTCGGTGATCACGTTGACGGCGGTCTCGAAGCCGATCGAGTAGTCGGTCCCGGCCAGGTCGCGATCGATCGTCTTGGGGATGCCGACGCAGGGGATCCCCTTCTCCGACAGCCGCGCCGCCACGCTGAGCGTGTCCTCGCCGCCGATGGCGATCACGGCGTGCAGGCCGAGCCGCTCGATGTTCTTGATCACGACCTCGCTGCGGTCGTTCTTCGGGTTGAACGGGTTGGTGCGCGAGGTGCCGAGCCGCGTGCCGCCCTGCCGATCCCACGGGCGCACCTCGGAGGACACCAGCCGTTTGAAGTAGCCTTCCTCGCCGAAGTCGCCGAACGGCGGCAGAACGCGGTCCGGGTCGCCCTTGACCAGCCCCTTCCAGCCGTCGCGGATGCCGATCACCTCGTAGGGGATCGCCGACGAGGCGGGGTCCTCGGCGGTCTTGACGACCCACTTCACCGCGCCGTTGAGTCCCGGGCAGTCGCCGCCCCCCGTGAGGATGCCGATGCGCTTCATCTCGTGCCTCCCGTCCCCCCGGCGCCGCCCACCGGGACCCATCCCGGCCGCGGCGTGGCGCGCAGCATAGTCGGGGTCGGCGAACGCCCGCAAGGCCCACGGCGCGCGAGGCGGCGCGCGGGGGGAAGCGGTTCAGGCTCCGGTCCGCGGGGCGGACTCGTATCCGAGCAGCCGCAGCGGACGGTCGGAGATCGTGAACCGCAGGCGGGCCGCGGGCGCGACCGGGATGGCGACGTGCGGACCGTCGACGTACACCACCGCCGGCTGCCAGGCGTTGGTCACCTCGAGCGCGTGGCCGCGGCGCACGAAGCCGCGCACCAGCCGGTAGCGCGCGCGGTGCGACCCGAGCTGGTACGGCTCGCGCACCACGAACTGCAGCCGGTCCTCGGTCAGCCGCAGGATGCGTCCGCCCGCCGCGTGGGTCGCCGCCGTCGACCCGGCGGCGGTCGAGATCCAGACCCCCGAGGACCACTGCTCCTCGACCCGCCCGCCGCGCCGCAGGGCGTAGCGCGTGGTGCTCGCCGGACAGGCGTTCGAGAGCAGGCAGTCGTTGAGCACGCGGTCGGTGATCGTGCGTCCGTTGAGCTCGACGCGCATCCGCTGCAGCAGCGTCGGCCGCAGCTCGCCGGCCGCCGCCGCCGCGAGATACGGCCCGGCCCGTTCGGCCACCGCCACGGTCAGGAACCCGGAGGAGGAGCCGGGCGCCGAGTTGAACGGCAGGACCGCCGCGTCGCCCACCAGGTGCGAGACGTGCAGCACCGTGCCGTCGCCGCCGACCACGACGACCAGATCGTCGTCGCGGATCCGCAGGCCGGCGGTGCGATGCAGGAAGCGGGCCCGCAGGCCCAGCCGGTCCAGCGCCCGGCGGACGGCGCGCAGCGAGGCGAGGTGCTCGCGATGCGCGGCCAGCATCTGGCGCCCGACCGGATGCCCCTCGCGCACCAGCCGCGCGAGGCGCCGGTTGCGCCCCAGCGTCACCAGCTCGGTGTACGCCGAGCGGCGATGGATGACCAGGATCCGCGGCGGTTCACGACCCACGGCCGTCACTCCCCGTCGCCGCGCCCCCGGGGCGGCGACGAGGGCGGAGTATGCCCAACCCACGCCGCCCGACGCAAACCGTTCCGGGCCTCGGCGCCCGCGCCCCTTGCCTCGCCACCGGCGCCCGTGCCACAAGGACGGGGCGCCGCGCTCGGCGCCCCGGAGGAAGCGTGAGCCTGGAAGCGGTCCTCGAGGCCATCGCCGCCCAGCCGCTGTGGGTCGGGGCGCTGGCGCTGTTCGCGGCGGCGCTGATCGAATACGTCTTCCCGCCGTTCCCCGGCGATGCGATCTGCCTGTTCGGCGCGTTCCTCGTCGGGCACGCGGGGTGGAGCCTCCCGGTGGTCTTCGCCGCGGTGCTCGCCGGCAACGTCGTCGGCTTCGCCGCGGACTACGCGGCCGGCGTGTGGCTGCGGCGGCGGGTCGCCCGGCGGGACGCGGCGGGGCACGCCCCGTCGCCGCGGCTGCGGGCGGTGCTGCGACTGGAGCCGCGCTTCCGGACGCGCGCCGAGTTCCTCGACCAGATGACCCAGATCATCCGGCAGGACCTGCTCGACATCATGCTCACCTCCGCCTCCAACCTCGAACTGCTGCACGAGGCGAAGGCCTATGCGGGGAGCGCGGTGAAGCCCGCCTTCAGGGCCAATGACACGACCGACATCTGGGGCGCGCGCGGCGGCTCGTACGGCAAGTCGGCCTCGCGGCCGTTCCGCACGGCCGACCTTGCGCAGGTAGCCAAGGCCAAGCTCACCGATCTCGGTCTCTATTCGATCACGTTCGTGAACGACGTCGAGGCGGACCTGCGGTCGCGGGAGGCGTGCAACGCTTTCCGCGCCGATGCGCCCGCAAACGGGATCAATTACTTCCTCGAACTGTTCAACCCGAACATCTACGCCAAGGTGGCGCCCGCCTATCTCTGTTCGTTCGTGACCGACAACCCCCCCCGCTGCCTTTCCGCCTTCCTCCAGCTCTACCGGCCGCGGGCCCTGAAGTCCCCCACCCACGGCC
>CAZMRP010000406.1:0-5357 GCA_964568275.1 uncultured Myxococcales bacterium | reverse complement strand
TCGACGTGGTGTCCCGCCGGGCCGCGGCGACGGTCGAGGTCGATGACGCTGGATCTCGCACGGCCCCCGGAGTTACCCTCCGCCCCCGCGCCGCACGGGCGAGCGCCGGCGCGGTACGGGGCATCTGGATGGGCCAGCGATACACGACGGAGCAGGTGGCGCGCATCTTCCGCATCCCGCTGGAGCGGCTGCGCCGGCTGCAGCGCGAGGGGGTGCTGCCGGCGACGATCGTCGACGGCCGCCGCCGGTACTACTCGTTCCAGGACCTGGTCGCGGTGCGGACCTACGCCGGCCTGGTCGGCTCCGGCGTCGACGCCCGGCGGGTCCGCTCGGTGGTGTCCCAGCTGCGCGCCCTGCTGCCGGAGGTGACGCACCCGCTGTCCGAACTGCGCGTCTGCAGCGACGGGGATCGGATCGTGGTGGCGCGGACCGGCGAGGGCCGCTTCGACGGCGAATCGGGCCAGCGGCTGCTCGAGTTCGAGATCGAAGGGCTGTCGCAGGAAGTGGTGGCGCGCCTCGAGCCGGCCCGCGAGGCGCCGCGGCGCGCCGACGACTGGTTCGAGCAGGCCTGTGCGGCGGAGGACGCCGGGGACTTCGACGCGGCCGAGCTGGCCCTGCAGCGGGCGCTCGAGCTGGACCCGCACCACGTGGCCGCGGTGGTCAACCTCGGCAACCTGCGCTACCGCCGCGGCGACGTGGACGGCGCGCGGCGCCAGTACGAACAGGCGCTGGCCATCGCGCCGGACCGCGCCGAGGGCTACTACAACGTGGGGTTCCTGCTGCTGGACGGCGGGGACCCGCGCGCCGCCGTGCCGCTGCTGCACGCGGCCCTGGCCCGCGACCCCGAGTTCCCCGACGCCTACTACAACCTCGCCCTGGCCTACGAACGGCTCGGGCAGTGCGACCGCGCGCGCACCCTCTGGCAGCGCTGCCTGGAGCTCGACCCGGTCGGCTCCTACGCCGAGGACGCCCGCGACGCGCTCCGGCGGATCGAGAACAGCTAGGAGCCTGCGGACCCGTCAGCGCTTGCGGCGCGGAGGACGCGGCGGCGGCGGCACCGACGCGCGCCGCGGCGGCTCCACCGGCGCCTCCTCGAGCTCCTCGACCTGGATCTCGCCGGTGACCGGTTCGCCCACGACATCCACCGCCTCGAGCGCTTCGCCCGCCTCGCCGGCGGGCGGCAGATCGATGTCGAGCGGCGGGAGCCCGTCGCCGCCCGGTTCGGCGAGCGGCTCTTCCGGCGGCCGCGGCGCCTCCGCCGCCTGCGCCTGTTGCTGCTGGAGGAAGTCGAGCTGCTGGAGGTCCACCTTCGCCGAATCGTCGTGCTCGTCCCAGGCCAGTCCCGGCGCGTCCCCGGCCGCCGGCAGGGCGTCCGGATCCGGCGCTTCCGCGGGCTCCGCCGGACCGACGGCGAACTCGTCGGGCGACGGCGGCGCCGCGCCCTCCTCGCCCGCGAGGCCGGGCTCGCCCGCCGCGCCGAAGGCGGACACCGGCGACCCGAACTCGTCGACCGGCAACGCGCCCTCGGCCGGCAGGTTCTCGCCGAGAATGTCGTACCCCGACGACCCGTCGCCTTCCACGCCGGGCGCGACCGGCTCGCCCGCCGCAGGGGCGTCGGCTCCGAACTCATCGACCCGCGCCTGCTCGTCCGACGGCACGAAGTCCGCGCCGGGCACCGGCGTCGGGCGCTCGGACGGGTCCCCGCCCCACGCCGCGTCGGCCGCCGCCTCCGCCGGCATCGCCGGCGACTCGCCGAGCCCCTCGTCCGACGCACCGTCCGTCGGCGCGGCGGGAGCTTCGTCGGACTCGGACGTCGGGGCTGCCGCGGCCTCCGGCTCCTTCCCGACCGAGCCCCACAGCTCGTCCTCGCTGGGCGGCTGGTAGCCGTCCAGCAGGTCGTCGCCCTCGTCCTCGGCCGCCAGGCGCGGCGCGGAGAGCGACTTGATCTTCGCCGCGAGCTGCTCGTCGTCGGGTCGCAGCTTGAGCACCTTGCGGTAGACGTCGATCGCCTCGTAGCGGTTCTGGATCCGTTCTTCCCAGATCTTCGCGATCCGCAGCAGCAGCTCGACCTTCTCGTCGTCGTACAGGACCTTGCCCAGGTCCTCCTCGAGGATCACCACCAGGTCGTTCCAGCGCCCGACCCGCTCGTAGAAGCCCGCGATCTTCTGGCGGGCGTCGATGTCGTCGGGGTCGAGCTGCAGCAGCTGCCAGTAGTGGTCGGCGGCCTCGTCGACGCGGGCCAGGTCGTTCTCCAGCACCGCGGCGCGGCGGCGGTGGAGGTCCTTGGCGACGTCGACGCGGGTCGAGCGCTGCAGGGCGTCGGCGTAGTGGTTGGCCAGCGCCTCGAGGAACTCGTGCTCGCGCGCCAGCTTCTCCAGGTCCTCGATCAGCATCTCGTCCGTCGGGGCCAGCAGGTGCGCCGTGCGCAGCGCCTCGAAGGCGGCCGCCGGATCGCCGGCGCCGTCGAGCTGCGCGGTGGCGATCCGCCGCTGGAACACGATGCGCGTCGGGTCGGTGATGTCGTACCCTTCGGCCAGTCGCTGGTAGTGGGCGACCAGGAACTTCCAGCCCATCCCCTTCTGCTCGTCGGACAACGTGTCCTCGAGCGCGCGGACCGACTTCAACGCCGCCTCGGCCATCTCGTCGGAGAACACGTCCTGGTTGATCGCCAGCGCCAGGACCTGCAGGCCCTTCTGCGGGTTCTTCATGCTGATGCCGTAGATCTCGGCGGCATGCATCATCAGCGGCCAGCGCTCGGCAGGCTCCTGGGCCGCGCGACAGCGCTTGTCGTAGGCGCGCAGCAGGTCCTCGAAGTGCCCCGAGGCGCGCGCCGCCTGCTCGTACATCTCGAACAGCGTCGGGTCGTCGGGGTGCTCCTCCATCGCCCGCAGCAGCGGCCCGAGCGAGAACTCGGGGCGGCGGCCGTCCTGCAGGACGACGTCGGCGAAGCGCCGCAGCAGCGCCACGCGGTCGTCGGCCAGGTCGGCCCGTCGCAGCAGGTGGTCGTAGGCCTTGCCCAGCAGCTCCCAGCTGCCGTTGATCCGGGCCAGCCGGTCGGCCTCCTCGACGAGCCGGTCGTCGCCCGGCATGGTCCGGACCGCCTCGACGATGTCCTCCAGCGCCTGCGCCGGCCGCTCGGCGTCCTCCTCCCAGACCTTCGCCGCCTGCCGCAGCCGCTCGACCCGCTCGTCGTCCGACTTGGCCCGCGTCGCGGCGCCCTCGTACAGGCCCGCCAGGGCGTCGAAGCGCTTCAGCCGCCGCGCCGCCTCGCACACCGCGTCGAACAGGTCGCCGCTCTCGGGGTCGTGCGTCAGCGCCTCCTGGTACCAGCCCCAGGCCCGCTCGTCGTCCTCCAGCTTCTCCTCGGCCGCCTTGGCCCCCTCGAGCAGCAGCGCCGCCTGCTCGTGCGGCAGGTCGGCCGCCTTGGAGCGCGCGCGCAGCACCTTGAGCAGCTTCTCGAAGTCCTTGACCTCGTCGTACAGCTCGGACAGCGCCACCATCGCGCCGACGTGGCTGGTCCACTGCTGCAGGATCCCCTCGTAGGTCTCGATGGCCTTGGCCGCGTCCGTGAGCTGCTCGCGGTACCACTGCGCCAGCGTCTCGGAGTGCTTGAGCTGCTCCTCGGGGTCGGGCGTCACCTCGCGCAGCCGGCCGAGAATCCGGGCGGCGGAGGCGTAGTCCTCGGCCCGCACGTAGGTGTCGACCAGGCGGGTCAGCGTCTCGCGGTGGTCGGGCTTGAGCTCCTTGAGGATCCGCTCGAGGTACGCGGCGGCCTTGGCCGGCTCGCCGATCCGCTCGTCCAGCAGCTGGGCGGCCTCGGTGAGCAGCCGGGCCTTGTCCTCCGGCTCCTGCGCCAGCTCGGCGCGGCGCACGACGTTGTCGACCAGCGCGGGCCAGTCCTGCCGCATCTCGTGCAGCCGCGCGAAGGCCTCGAGCGCCTCCAGGTCGTCGCCGTCCTTCAGGATCAGCTCGTACCGCTCGCAGGCCTGCTCGAGGTCGCCGACCTGCTGGTCGAGCACCTGGGCCGCGCGGCGCAGGAGCTGCTTGCGGCGGGCCGGGTCGCGCACCGCCTTGGCCCACGTCTCGTAGGACTCGGCGATCTCGTGGTGCCGCCCGAGCTCGTCGTACATCTTGTGCAGCTCTTCGCGCACCGCCTCGTTGATCGGGTCGATCTGCAACGCGCGCTGCAGCGCGTCGGCCGCCCGCGTCAGGTCCTGCAGCTCGGTCCGCGACAGCTCGGCCAGCCGACCCAGCGCCTCGGGCTTCTCCTTGTCCGGCAGCCGCCCGATCAGCACCTCGAGCGCGTCGGCGGCGCGGTCGGGCTGCGAGGTGGCGGCCAGCAGGTCGACCTGCCGGCGCAACGTCGCCACGTGGTCCGGATGGTCGACCAGGATCGCGTCCACCGTCTCCAGCGCCTCGTGGAACACCGCCAGCTTCTCCTGCTGCACCAGCAGCAGCCGCTCGCGGGCCCGCAGCTTCTCCACCGGGGTCTCCACGACCTCGACCTCGGCCTGCAACCCCCGCGCCAGGTCGTCCCAGCGCTCGGTCGCCTCGGCCAGCTGCTGGATCTTGCGCAGGTGCTTGACGTTGCGGTCCTCGAGCGCGTGGATCCGCCAGACGGTGTCGAGCGTCGCGGCGGGGTCCTTGAGCGAGGACTCCTGGAGGCCGGCGATGCGGGTGAGCAGCTGCAGCTTCTCCGCCTCGTCCTCGGCCAGCTGCACCATCTGCTCCATCAGCTCGACCAGCTCGGCCCACTTCTGCAGCTTGCGCAGCAGCCGCTCGAGCGAGCGGCGGGACTCGCCGTGCTGCGGGTCGATGGCCAGCACGCGCTGCCAGGCGGTGACGGCCCCGTCGAGGTTGTTGAGCCGCCCCTCGGCGAGCGCCGCGGCCTCCTTGAGCCGCATGATGCGGGCGTTGGGCGCCAGCGTGCGCGACATGCCCGCCTCGATCAGCATCTTGTGCAGACCGGCGAAGTTGCCCTTGGCCCGGTAGCGGCGCTCGAGGTACGCCACCGCCTCCGGGTCGCCCGGCAGCTGCGCCACGATCTGCTCCATGATCTGCTCGACCTGCGGGTCCTTGCCCATCATCCGCAGCTTCTGCGCCTGCTCGCGCAGCCGCTCGACGTCGACCTCCCCGCCCGCCGCAGGCTCCGGCTCCGGCTCCGGCGCGGTCGCCGGGGCGCCGCCCGAGGCCCCGGCGAGCTGGTCGGCCATGTCCGGCGGCATCAACCGCGTCGGCGCCTCGGTCACGGCCGCCGGCATCGCCGGGCCGTCGCCGCCGAACAGCGAATCGACGTCGCCGCCCGGCTCGGTGACCTTCGGCGCGGTGACGAAGTCGGGCAGCGCGTCGAGCTTGGG